>CAYXFI010000062.1:0-14437 GCA_964464205.1 uncultured Cytophagia bacterium | reverse complement strand
GCCGATCTCGACGACGATGGCTTCGTGGATCTGATTCTGGCGCACGATCGATTCGTGTACAAACTACCGCACGAGCAGAATGGTCTCAGCATCCTCTGGGGCAGTCCGGAAGGCCCGGGGGAGGCGGTTACCCGCCTGACCATGACGACTGGCTACGGTGGAGTGCGCATCGCCGATGTGAATCGAGATGGATACCTGGACATCGTTGCCGGAGGCTCCTGTGTCGATCCGGAGGATCCCTCTCGACACGGCTTTCCCATCTTCTGGGGGTCGCCGACTGGGTTCCACAATCGGGATCGAACCTTGCTTCACGTCGAACGCGAGAAGATTCGCGTGCCCCTGTTGATGGACTTGAACAAAGACGGCTGGCTGGATATCGCTGCTCAGGTGGAAAGCGGAAAGGTGCGCATTTGGTGGGGGGCGAGGGATGGCTTCAGCGACGCGAGGTACCTCGATCTCGACCTGGGCAGGCCGGATGAGCTGATGTACATCAAAGGGGCCGATTTCAACCGGGATGGGTGGCTCGATCTGCTACTACCGAAGCGGACTCCCCAGGATTCGGTGAATACGTCGTTCATCTACTATGGCTCACCGGATGGGTTTTCTAGCGAGCGCCGTGCGGAGATCCTCTCGTACATTCCGTACGACAATAGCATCGCAGATTTCGACCCCGATGGCTGGCTGGACATCTTTCTCGTGGGCTACGGGACCGACCGGGAGGGTCGGAATCCCCCGTCGATCATCCACTGGGGAGGACCGGAGGGTTTCGGACGTAGGCCGGTCACGAGACTGGCCACGTACGGCGCCTCCGGGTCGGAAGCTGCCGACTTCGACGGCGACGGTTGGATCGACCTGTTCGTGGCCAACCACCGTCGCGCGGGTTCCAGAGAACGGCCCGTTCCCCATCGCCACCGCACCGTGTCGATGCTCTTCTGGGGTGGTCCGGACGGTTTCTCCGAGCAACGCTGTTGGGAAGTGCCTTCGGTGGGGCCGAGCGGTTTGAACGTACGCGATCCGGGAAACAGCTACGACCGCGGCCTCTACGAAGACTACGAGTCCTCGCCGTTCCGCATTCCGGAAGGGCTGACTCCCAGCAGAATCACCTGGGAAGCGGAAACCCCCCACGGCACGTCAGTGAGGTTCCAAGTGAGGGTGGCGGACTCCCAGGAAGGTTTGGCGAAGGCTGCCTGGTGCGGTCCGCGGGGCCCTGGGGACTGGTTCGTGAAGAGCGGGTCGAGGATCCGGGGACGGAAGGGGCATTGGATCCAGTACCGTGCCAGACTGGAGTCGCCGAATGCCGGACCCACCCCGTACCTGACCTCCATCACCATCACGTTCGAATAGACAAGGAGCGTGGAATGAAGCGCCCCACTCTCACGGCACGGCCTATACTCACCGCCCTGTGGGTCGGTGCACTACTGGTCGGCGAGGCTTTCGCCCAGGGTATCGTCTGGCGCGAGGATTCCTTCGAGGATTTCGCCGACGGTACCTTCGACGATGCTGGGGCGAACATGTACGTGTCCCACCGCGGTCGGATTCAATCGGTGAACCGTTGGGACGTGAACGGCGATGGCTACATCGACATTCTGTGCGTCAACTCTCATCCGCTGGTGGAGATGCTGGATCTCTCCATCTACTGGGGCAATGGGAAAGACTACAGCATTCGGAATCACAGCTACGTACCGGCCAACGGACCGATGCGCCTCGCAGTGGGCGACCTGGACGGGGATGGCGAACTCGACCTGGTGGTCGCCAACTATTCCAACGGCACCTGGACGGAGATGGACTCCTACGTGTACTACGGGGGCCTCAAAGACAGGAACTACCAGCGCAAACCGGGCGAGTGGGCCTTCTACCCGTTTCGCAAACGGGTATCTCTGCCCACGTACAGCGCCCAGGGAGTGGCGATAGGTGACTTCAATCGCGACGGCTACCCCGACATCGTCTTCGCGTTCTCACCGGGGTTCTGGGAGTACCGTTCGAGGAAGGAACCGCCGCCGTCGCGAATCTACTGGAATAGCGCGACCGGTTTTGCCCGGGAGAACTTCACGACGATTGAGACCCGGGGGGCTACGGACGTGGCCGTAGGAGATCTGAATCAAGACGGCTGGCTGGACGTGGTTTTCGCCAACGCCCTTGGTCCGGTCTCGTTCGTGTACTACGGTGGACCGGCGGGTTTTTCGAGGAGCAGGCGTGTTGAACTGCCCTCCGTGAAACCCCACGCCGTGGAGGTGGCCGATCTGAACAACGACGGGTGGCTGGACATCGTCTTGGCCAACGAGGGGGGCCGGGTCTCCTACGGTTACCTGAGTGAGCGCGGGAGCTTCAGCGTCGCTGAGCGAATCGAGTTCGAAACCTACGCGGCGAAGGATGTGGTGGTCGCGGATTTCAACCGCGATGGGTTCGCGGACGTGTTCTTCGTCAACCACCAGTACTCGCTCACGGGAGATCCCAACCTGGCCAATCGGCTGATCGATTCCTACCTGTACTTCGGGTCGGAGGAGGGTTTTTCCCCGGAGAGACGTCAGTCCCTGCAGACAGTCGGCGCCTGGGGCGCTCAGGCGGCGGACCTGAATGGCGACGGCTGGATTGACCTGCTGGTCTGCAATTTCCGGGAGCACTATTCGTACGAGGTGCCGTCGTTCATCTACTGGAACGGTCCACAGGGCTTCGACCTGACTCGCCGTACGTGCCTGTACGAGCACGGTGCGCAGGGAAGCGCTATTGCCGACTTGGACGGCGACGGACATCTGGACATCGTGATCACGTCGATGATGGGCAATTCGCGGGGGGACTACGATCCGTCGTACCTGTACCTGGGAGACGAGCGCGGGAACTACACCCCCGCACGGCGGATCGAGCTGATCGGCCGTGAGCCCTACGAGCAGGCCATCGCGGATCTCGATGACGACGGGCAGGTCGATGTGCTGCTCGTGAACCGCGGCGAGACCTCCCGCAACGCCAACGAGGTGTGGATCTACTGGAACGAAGGGAACCACTTCAGCACCTGGCAGATCACCGGGTTGCCCTGCTACAACGGTCTTGGGGTGGAGGTGGCGGATCTGGACCGGAATGGGTACCTGGACGTGGTGGTGGCGAACGGGAAGCCGTTGCGTTGGGAGCGCGATGGGCGGCCAGTTCCGGGAAGCTTCATCTACTGGGGTGGCCCAGAGGGATGGCCGGTCACGGAAAGGACGGAGCTCCCGGTGGCGTGGACGCGGGCTCCGGCAATCTGCGACCTCAACGGGGATGGGCATCTGGATTTGGTCTTCGGGCAGGAGGGCAATCTCGGCGACGCCACGATCTTCTACGGCGACGGCAGCCGCAATTTCGACCGGGCTAGGAGGGTGAAGCTTCCCGGCAGCAGCGGCACGGGCGGGCCCGCGGTGGCCGATCTGAACAAAGACGGCCGGCTGGACATTGCGTTTGCGCACCGGAAGAATGCGCTGATCTACTATCAGGCCGAGGACGGCACATTCCCGGAGGCCAGGCGGGTCGTGCTGCCTGTGCAGGCCAAGACCATCACCGTGGCAGATGTGAATCGGGACGGTTGGCTCGACCTGGTGTGTCCCTTCTACAAGGGCCAGGGGAGGCGGTCGGGCTACTCCACGATTCTTCTCGGATCTGCCGAGGGCTATTCGCTTGACCGGGCGATCCGATTGCCAACGGACGGGGGTACGGGGTCGATTGTGAGCGACTTCAACCGTGACGGCTACCCCGACGTTTTCTTCTTTTGCCACAGGGCGGACGGGAGCCCGGACGAGATTGGGAAGTACGGAGATCACCACACCTTCTCGTTGCTGTACTGGGGCGGGCCGGCTGGGTTCGATCCCTGCAATCGGCTAGAAGTGCCGAGCGTGGGTGCACACTACGACGTGGGTGTGGATCTTGGGCACATCCGGGACCGCGGGTTCGAGTTCGTTTACGTGTCGTCGCCCTTTCGGGCTGGGGGCAGGCGGCCGGTGCACCTCACCTGGTGGGGTGAGACGCCCCACCGTTCCTCCATCCGGTTCCAGTTGCGGACGGCTTCCACGTTGGCCGGGCTCCGGCGTAGTGAGTGGCGGGGCCCCGAGGGTCCCGGTTCTTTTTTCGTGAAGAGAAGCCAGGACATCAGGGGCGTACCCGCGGGGGAGTGGATCCAGTATCGAGCGGTGTTCGCGAGCGACAACGGCGCGTACTCGGCAGTGCTGGACGGTGTGGAGATCTTCCTTCGGTGAGCGGACCGGAGTTGTGAGGGCTGCTGAGGAGTAGCGGGAGTGATTTTCTTGTGGGCGAGGATGAAATCGTTTCCAACTGGCCTGCTGGTCTCCCTTTGGTGTTTTGCCACCACTGGGTTGGCCGTAGCGAGGACCGGGCTGCCGGGGTCCCTCGAAAGTGTGGGACCCACGACCGAACCCGTGCCTCTTGAGCGCTACCGTGAGGTGCGCTACGTCTCCGTGACCAAGGGTTCCGATGCTCACGGCGACGGTACCCGGGTCCATCCGTGGCGCACGCTCACCTACGCTCTGTCGCGAGCCGGGGAAGCTTCCTCCGGCAGCCGCTGGGCTATTCTGATCGCCGCTGGGGTCTACAGGTCGGGTACAGTCCAGATGCGGCCCTTCGTGGACCTTTACGGCGGCTTCGACCCGCAGAGCTGGGAGCGCGATATCTGGGAGTATCCGACGATCCTCGATGGCCAACAGGTGCGGCGCGTAGTTGTGGGCGCGGACAGTGCGTGCCTGGATGGATTTGTGATCACCCACGGTCTCGCAATGGGGCACGGCGGCGGTATTCTTTGCCTGGATACCTCCCCTACTATCTCGAACAACGTCATTCGGGACAACCTCTCCCTTGGACCACAGGACGGGGATCGTTCGCACCTGTACCAGCCCGGTCACCACGGGGGCGGGATCGCCTGCCTCTACAACGCTGCACCGCTGATCCGTCGGAACCTGATCTGTGAGAACCGTACGGCCTTCGGCTGTGGAGCGGGTGTGGCGTTCTACGGTTTCCGGCGCGCGAAGGATCGGGAGCGGCCGAGACTGCGAGACAATCGGCTGGTGGGGGGAGTACAGCCGCGGCTCGAGGGGAACGTGATCATCGCCAACATCTCCGGGGTGGACGACCTGCGCGGCTCGCGTAGCAGCAGCGGTGGCGCGATCCTGTGCGCCTACGAAGCCCGGCCGATCGTGCGCAACAACGTGATTGCCCTCAATCGAGCGCTGGGCCGCAGCGACGCCGGCGGGATCTACTGCGAGTACTTCTCCTACCCGGAGATTGTGGCCAACCGCATCGTCGGCAACGTGGCCGCCGACGACGGAGGGGGGATCTACGTGTGTCGGCTCGCGCACGCGCTGATACGGGACAACCTGATCGCCGGGAATCGGACGGAGAGTGGTGCCGGAGGTGGAATCCGGCTCAGCAAAGAAGGCAGGGCCACAATCGTGCACAATCGGGTCGTGCGCAATCAGGGCGGGGGTCTGTGCTGCGTCGATGCCTACGCCGAAATTGTCGGTAACGTGATCGTCGACAATCGGGGACAACCTGGCCTTTGGTTCCGTTGCGACTTCACCTACTTTCGGCCTTCTCTGCTGCGGGACAACGTGATCCGGGGGAATCGCCCGGCGCAGGTTGTCGTTGAAGCGGCAGCAATGTTGCGGGCATGCGACAACAATGTTGAAGGTGGCTACCCGGGCGGGAATCTGGACCAGGACCCGGGGTTTGCGGAGGACGGTGTGGTGGCCGGTGCGGAAGTGGTTTCTCACGATTCGCTCTGCTACACGACGGTGCTCAGGGTTCATGCCCGGTGTTCACCTGGATGTCTTGCCCCTGGAAGGGTGGTTCGGGTGGGGCAGAGCTGGACGGTGATCAAGAGTTGGGAAGCTCCGCTGCTGACGGTCTGGGGAATCCTGGGCCCACCGGCTGGCCGGGTGGAGCTTGAGGTTCTGCGTAGCTACATGCCGGGATGCGCGAGCAGTCGAGGCAACTAGCGTCAAGGCAAGGAGAGGGCGATGGTGATAACTGGTCACGTGCGCATGGTCGGCGGTTTGGTCTTGGCGTCGTGGCTGATCTGCGGGTGCGGCGGTGGTGGGGGTGCAGAGCAGCGTGCGATCGCGGTGCGGCCCGGCCCCCACCTTTTCATCGACGACTACCTGATCGGTGAGCAACGTTTTCTCAGTCGGACGGTGAATCAGCCGGACAAGCTACCCGAGCCGGTGGTAACCGGCGGGCGGGACGGCGACGAGAACTTCCAGCCCTACCTCAGCGTGATCCGCGATCCGGAGACGGGCAGATTCCGGATGTGGTACAACACGCCCGAGCACGTCCACCAGTCGCACATCGGCTACCTCGAGTCCGAGGACGGGGTCCACTGGATACGGCCCCACCGCCTCCTTCCCGATCCGCACGAAATTCGCTTCGGTTGCTCGGTGCTGGATCGAGGGCCGGACTTCCCGGCCCCCGCCCGCCGCTACGTGCTGGCTTTCTACCACGGCGACGGGATGATGATCGCCATGTCACCGGACGGGCTCCGCTGGACAATGCTCGCAGACACCTCGGTGCTGAAGCACAATCACGACATCAACTCGCTGCACTGGGATCCCATCCGACAGCAGTACTTGGCCATCGTCTCGATGTGGGTGGAGAGTGACCGCTGGGAGGGGCGGAGACGCATTCCCCACCAGAGCGTGAGCAGGGATTTGGTTCACTGGGAGAAGCCCTGGGTGATCATCACTCCCAAGATCGGCGCTCCGATCGAGAGGGGAGAAACGCAGTTCTACGCAATGTCCGGGGTGATTGCCCGCGGCGAATTGCTGATTGGCCTGGTGAAAATCCTGCGCGACGACCTCAACGCAACCCCCGGCAAGACGGCGCGGGAAATGGGGGATTTGAAACGCAAAGCGGCGGGCCTCGGCTACACGGTGCTGGCTTGGAGCCGCGACGGCCGCACTTGGCAGCGCGACCACGAGCCCTTCATTCCCAATAATCCCGTGCCAGGCACTTGGGACCACGCTATGGCCTGGGGCGACGAGCAGATCGTCGTCGGAGATACGACGCTCATCTACTACGCAGGCTACGCGCGGGGTCACAAGGTGGCGCGATTCACCGAGCGCCAGATCGGTCTGGCCCGCATGCCCAGGGATCGCTACGTGGCGCGGGAAGCGGACCTGAATGCCGGAACGCTGCTCACAAAGCCCCTCTTGTTGGAAGGAAAAGCCATCACCGTGAACGCGCGCGTGGTGGGCCGGTTGCGGGTTCGGCTTGTCGATTGCGAAGGGAACGAGATACCCGGCTTCGGCTGGGTGGAGATCCGCGGCGACAGGGTTGACCACCCCGTGCCGTGGCGGGGGGATTTGGCGGAGGTGCGTGGTCGGCCGGTGCATTTGGAGTTCGAGCTACGGGACGCGCAGCTTTTCGGATTCGATTTGCACTGAGCTCTTGGTAACGGAACGACGGAGGGAGAGCGGGTCAGTAGCTTTCTGGGACACGCCGGCGAAGGGGCGGGCGGTGCCCCAGCGCCGTGGCGGAGGGAAAGGAGGTGATGCCGGGTCGCACGCAGTATCGGAGGCGCAAAACGATGGTGGGGTTCGACGGAGGTGGGGTCCGTACAGACGGGAGGCGAAAGTGGTGGGCAGGCAGTCAAGCCAAGGAGGAGGTCAAAATGAGAGTGAAGCGATGTTTCAAGCCGTTGGGCGGCATGCTCACGGTTGTGCTGTTGCTCGCGCTGATGACGACTTCCGTCTCGGCGCAGGTGCGCGGGCGGATCACGGGTCGGGTGACCGACGCGGCCACGGGTGAGTACCTGCCCGGCGCAAACGTGATCCTGGTTGGAACCACCCTGGGTGATGCGACCGACCGCGAAGGCTATTACACGATCTACAACGTGCCGCCCGGCACGTACACCCTGAAGGTCAGCTACATCGGCTACGAAGACTTCACGACGCAGGTCACGGTAGGACCGGCCCAGCCGGTCGTTCACCAGGACGCGGCGCTGAAGGTAAGCGCGGTGGAGGTGCAGGCCGTGGTGGTGGAGGGGATGCGCGAAGGGCAGATGCGCGCCCTCAGCCAGCAGCGCACCGCGCCGAACATCATGAACGTGGTCGCGCAGGAGATGATCGACCGGTTCCCCGACGAGAACACCGCGGACGTGTTGAAACGAATCCCCGGCGTGTACATCGAGGCGAGCCACAGTGGGGGCCGCTTCGCGCTTATCCGCGGCACCAGCCCCCGCCTCAATGTGATCACGGTGAACGGCGTGAAACTGGCATCGAACCGGAACGAAGAGCGCTACCCACAGCTGGACATTATCGGTTCCAGCCAGCTGGCGTTTGTCCAAGTGATCAAGGCCCCGACGCCGGACATGGATGCGGGAGCCATCGGCGGGGCCATCAATTTGGTCACTCTGAGCGCGTTCGATCACCCCGGGCGCCGGCTCAACATCAAGGTGGGGTCGGGATACACCGAAATCGAAGGCAAGGCCATTGGTGAGGGGCGCGTACAGTACAGCAACGTCTTCGGGACGAACCGAAATTTCGGCATCAGCCTGGCAGCCAACTGGGACCGAAGGGTGAGCGGCACCCATGGTACGGAGCCGGAGTGGGACCACGAAGAGGACGTCAACGGGAACATCATTCCCTTCGCGCTGAGGGACGTCAAGCTACGGGACTACAATTTCACTTTCGAACGCTACGGACTGAGCGCCGGGCTCGAGTACCGATTCGGGAAACAGCATCGCTGGTTCGTCCGCGGCCTATACAGCAAGTTCAACGATGATGAGCTGCGCTTTGGATGGCGCGCCCGGGTGGCGAAGGGCGACTACTTGAATCCCGAAGGCACGCTGACGAAGAAGTCGCGCATCGTGCTCAGTCACAAGTGGCGTTTGGAGGAACTGGCCCAGTACCATCTGACCGCGGGCGGCGTGCACAAATGGGGCAACACCCAGCTCGACTACACCGTGGCCTACAGCATGGCTGACGAAAGGCACGAACCACAATACGCCTCCGAGTGGGAGCTGGACGAAAAGGTGAACCTGGCCCTGGATCTGAGCAAACCCGAGGCGCCCAAATGGACTGTCACAAATCTGGATGAGGCCTATCAGTTCGATCCGAGCCACTACCAGCTCGACAACATCGACTACCGCAACACCTACGCGTCGAACCGGCATTACACGGGCGCCGTGAATTTCAAGATGCCGTACAGCCTGGCTGGCTACCCCGCGCAGCTCAAACTCGGGGCGAAGGTCCGCTTCGAGAAGAAAGACCGCGACGAGGACCGGTGGAAATACAAGTGGAAAGGCGACACGGACGTGACCTTGGACCAGATGGATCCGACGCCGGTCACCGCGAGCTTCTTCAACGGTGAGTACAGCCGGTACGCCCCCGAGCTGTCCGAAGACAAGTTCGAGAGCTTTTTCAACCAGCACAAGGACGAGCTCCTGCAGGGCAAGCTGCGGTACTGGGACTCCGAAGGTCAGTGGTACGTGGCGAAGGAGACGGTGCCAGCCTACTACCTGATGACCACGGTAAACCTGGGCAAGGTCCTCCTGCTGGCTGGGTTCCGCCACGAATTCACCAAGAACGACTACCAGGGCACCAAGCTCTTCTTCGACGAGAAGGGTGATTTTCA
The DNA here is from genome assembly GCA_964464205.1 of uncultured Cytophagia bacterium. Taxonomy (GTDB): domain Bacteria; phylum Zhuqueibacterota; class Zhuqueibacteria; order Oleimicrobiales; family Geothermoviventaceae; genus Zestofontihabitans. The sequence goes on along the minus strand of CAYXFI010000062.1, from coordinate 4,834 downwards.
GAGCATGGAGAGAGTCGAGACGAAGAGGAGCTACAACAACTTCCTCCCGATGGTTCACTTGAAGTATCAGCTCGGGCCCTGGACGCAGCTGCGCCTGGCCTATACGCACGGCTTGGCTCGTCCCAATTTCTGGGACCTGGTGCCCTACTTCTTCGTCAATCCCGACGATGAAGAGATCCGGCAAGGGAATCCCGACCTGGAACCGACGACCTCGAAGAACGTGGACGTGATGTTCGAGCACTACTTCCGCGGCATCGGTATCGCGGCCGCCGGTTTCTTTTACAAGAACCTGGACAACATTATCTTTGTGAAGACCTCGAAAGTGGTCGGCGGCGTGTACGACGACTTCGATCTGGAGATGCCGGTGAACGGTGGGTCGGCCAGTCTGTACGGATTCGAGCTGAACTGGCACCAGGAGTTCTCCTTCCTGCCCGGTTTCCTGAGCGGGTTCGGCATCTACGCCAACTACACCCACACCTGGTCGGACGCCGATCTGGTCGGGCGCAAAGGCGTGGTTCCGGGGCAGGCCGGCGACGTGGGCAACTTGGCCGTCACGTACGAGAAGTACGGCTTCTCGGCGCGGCTGAGCTTCAACTATCACGAGAAGTTCATCAAAGAGGTCGGCAAGGACGAGGACTACGACGAGTGGGAAGATGAGCGCCTGCAGGTGGACTTCTCGGCCGCGTACGACATCGCGCCGTGGATGCAGGCCTACTTCGAGGCAATCAATATCACCAACGCCCCCGACTGGACGTACATGGGCGTGCATGATCGGCCGATCGAGGTCAAGTACTACTCGTGGCGGCTCAAAGCCGGGTTGAAGTTCAATTTCGGCTCATAAAGCCATTCCCGTGGGTCGGCGCACCTCTAAGGGCCGGTGGTCGGGTGGAAGAAAACCCCGGCCGCCGGCCCCGGTGCTACGCTGTTGGGACGCAAACGAGGTTCCAGGGAGGGCGGCTTCATGTGTCGAAAATCTGCTGCGAGCACGCTGGCCGTGATTCTGACGCTGTGGCTGTACGGCGTGGGCTGGGCACAAACGATCCAGCTGTCGCCGGACTACGGCCTCTACTTCGGGCAGATTCCCGAGGGTACTGAGGCTGTCCGGGACCTGCTGATCTACAACATCAGCGTCAGTACGCTCACGGTCACCAGCATTCAAGTTGAGGGGACGGACGCGGGGCTATTCTCCCTGGTCGAAGACCCGGGGAGCTTTTCCCTGGGACCGTTGGAGATTCGAGTGGTTCCCATCCGTTTTCAGCCGACGGGCGAGGGGGAAGCGACCGCTCGCGTCAAGGTGGTGAGCAACGCGAGCAGCAGCCCGGACTACGTCGACCTGATCGGGAAAGGAACCGACCTCAACACCGGCCAGGTGGTGTTTGAGCGGATCCTGGGGAACCCGGACGCGGATGGAGGGGCAGCGGTGCGGCCGACGCCAGACGGCGGTTTCATCGTGGCGGGCCACACGCAATCGCTCGACGCCGACTACAGCGACGCTCTCCTGCTCAGGACGGATGCCTACGGCCAGGTAGAATGGATGCGGCAATACGGCGAGGAGGACTGGGACGAAGGGTTCTCGGCTGTGCTTCCCCTGGAGGACGGCTTCTTGGCGGTCGGCGCCAAGGCTCACACGGGCAGACAGGGGGAGCCGGACATGTACGTTGTTCGGACGGATGCGTCGGGGAACCCACTGTGGGAGAAGACGTTCGGGCGGTCGGAATTCGAGCCGGACGCTGCTTCGGACGTAGTTCGAGCTCACGACGGCGGGTTCGTAGTCGCCGGGAATTCCCAGAGCGGAGAGAACAACGATGCCTTCCTCGTGAAGATCGACGAGCAGGGGAACGAGGTCTGGCGGAAGGTGTTCGGTGGGGACGGCGGCGACAACGCTGTTTCCATCAAAGCCACGCCGGACGGTGGATACGTCTTCGTGGGGTCCACCAGTTCCTACTCGGCCGGAGGCCGGAGCGACTACGACATCTACATGGTGAAGCTGGACGGAGACGGGAACCAGCAGTGGATGAAGACCTACGGCGGATCGGATTGGGAGAAGGCGGGCTGCGTGGCCCTTGCGCAGGACGACGGCTACATCATCGCGGGCTGGACGGCTAGCAGCGAGTACGGGGCGGTGGCGCGGGATGTGTTCCTGGTGAAGACCGACCCGGACGGCAACGAGCAGTGGCACCGGATCTACGGTTGGGAGCACAAGGAGGGCGCGGGCGCCGTGATCGCGACGAGCGACGGGGGGTACCTCGTGGTCGGCAGCACCGAACGCTACTACGATGACCGGTTCCAGGTCTGGCGCTCGGACGTGTACATCGTGAAAGTGGACGCGAATGGCGATGAACAATGGAGCCGCACCTACGGCGGTTTGCACGAGGATAGCGCCAACGACGTGCGCGAGCTGGGGGATGGGAGCTACGTGGTTTGTGGTACCACCCGCAGCTACAGCAAATCGGGCGACGTGTACCTGCTCCGGCTGAATCGCTGGGGTGAGGTCGCGACGGGCATCACGGTGGACCGGCGCGGGCGGCTGCCGGTTTCCCTTCGGCTGGGGCAGAACTACCCGAACCCGTTCAACGCGGAGACCTCGATCCAATTCGACCTGCCTCGACAGTGCCGGGTTCGCTTGGAGGTGTTCGATTTGAGGGGCAGGCGGGTTGAAGTCCTTGTGGATGCTGTGAAACGGGAAGGTGCGCACCGCGTGCGTTGGCGCCCCGCGGCCCTGCCGAGCGGCGTGTACCTATGCCGATTGCGCGCTGACGGCCAGACACTCGTTCGGCGGATGGTGTATCTGAAGTAGCGCTCCCGCAGGACCGGAGCGGGGAATCCGCTTTTGGGGAAAGTCCGCGCGGGATACTCTACGGAGGGAACGCTACCCGTCGCAAAACCTGCGCGGCGGGGAGTCGAGCGAGGGGCGGTACGTCGCTCATTTCGAGGAACGGCGGGCGGATCTCCACGTGACCCTTTCCGCGCAAGCGTCGCGAGACGATACGGGGTGGGGCCAGAAGTGCTGCATTGAAGCCGAAACACTCGATACTCTCGGAATGTGCGCAGCTGCCCTGGCCGACAAGGGCGCCGGGCGTGTTCGGTACACGGCCGTGGCGAAGCGAAAGATACTACCGACTCCCCGTATTCCTGTCGCCCCGGCGCTGGAGGGGCTGACCTGGTACGAGCCGTATTGCTGTCGGAGTGGCTCGTCTGCGCGGGGATCTGGCACCGCGGGTCGAGAATGGGGGGAAGCGACATTTGTGCAGCCGCCTTTGGTACGTCCTTTGGCCGAGGGCATCTGGTCGGCTGGAGTCGAGCCAGGAGCAGCGGTGAAAACCACAGCCAAGCGTGAGGCTCGAGCTGTCCGTGGAGTCTCCAGCAAGCCTCAAGCAAGGAACGATGTCCTTCGAGCAGATGGAGGGACGTCGAGACTTGAGTCGCCGAGAGTTCCTGCAGTGGAGCGCCAAGCCAGGGGCGTTCGTGGCGGGAGCCTTTGCGGCTGAACTGGTCGGATCGGGATGTGGCGGCAGACCAGGGGTGCCGAACCAAAAGTGGAACATCGTGTTCATCGTCGCGGACGACCTCGCCTGGAATCAGGTTCGGTACATGGGAATCACGGACTTCTGTGAGACTCCCAACATCGACCGAATCGCTCGCGAGGGGATGTACTTCACCGACGCCTGCGCCGCGGCGCCCGTGTGTTTTCCAACGCGCGCCAGCATCATGACCGGCAAGTGCCCGGCGACACTACACATCACGGACTACATCCCGGGGAATTCGTGCCCGGACGCACGATTGCGGACGCCGACGCAGACGCAGGCCCTCCCCCTCGAAGAGGTGACGCTGGCCGAGATCTTGAAGCAGGCGGGCTACGTGACGGGCCATTTCGGCAAGTGGCACCTCAACTACGACAAGAACTACAGACCGGGGCGTCCGGGTGACCCGGGATCGCAGGGTTTCGACGTGGTGCTCACCACCGTGAAACCGAAGCCGAAGGCAGATCCCGAGAAGGACGCCCACCACGCGATGGAGATCACCGAGCGCACGCTTCGCTTCATCGAAGAGAACAAAGATCGGCCGTTCTTCGCCTACGTGTCGCACCACGTGGTGCACCGACCCATCATGGAGGCCCGCGACCGGTTGCGGCGCTACCGGACGAAGACCCGACTGGACAACCCGATGCACAATCCCATCATGGGAGCGATGAGCGAGCGGATGAGCTGGAGCATCAGGCGCATTCTGGACAAGCTCGACGAGCTCGGCCTCACCAACCGAACGATCGTGATCTTCTTCTCCGACAATGGGAACTACAGTGCTTGAGGACCAGTTTCTTCTGCGCGGCGGGAAGGCCATGCTGTACAAGGGTGGCACATGGGTTCCGCTGGCGATTCGCTGGTCGGGCGTGGTGAAAGCCGGCTCGGTATGTCACGTCCCCGTCATCTCCACCGATTTCTTCCCCACTTTTGCCGAGGTCGCGGCCGTGGACCCCGGCGTGAAAGAATTGGACGGTGTGAGCCTCGTGCCCCTGCTGCGGGGCGGCGATCGGCTGGAACGGGAGGCCCTGTACTGGCATTACCCACACTACCACCGGCAGGGATTCAAGCCCTGTGGAGCGATCCGGTTGGGCGACCACAGGCTCATCGAGTGGTACGAGCCGACTCTACTCGGTGAACCGCATCAGATCGACCTGTACAATCCGAAGGAGGACATCGGCGAAACGCGGAACTTGGCCCGGGAGATGCCGGAGAAGGCCAGAGAACTGCGGGAGATGCTGCACGGGTGCCGCCGGGCTGTGGGGGCGCAAGAGATGACGGTCAATCCCAACTACGACCCCGAGCGCGCCGAATGG
>CAYXFI010000061.1:10220-14560 GCA_964464205.1 uncultured Cytophagia bacterium | reverse complement strand
GGTCCCCTGCCGCTGGACCACTCCGGTCGGGGTTGCCACGACGTGCACGGCCGCCTCGGCTAGCACCTCGGTAGCCAGGCTATCGCGCACGTAGACCGCGAACCACCCGGTGTCTGCGTCGGCCACGAAGACGCCCGTGCGGGAGTTGATTTCGCCGCCGGTAGCGCTCCATTCGGGGTACACCTCCACCGGATTGCCGAGGGAGTCGTAGCCCTGAACCACGAACTGAAGTGAGTCACCGATGGCGACTTCGGCGGAATCAGGGGATATCTCGATGCGGTCCAGGTACGGAAGCACGCGCACCTGTACCGAGTCGGTGAGTCCGGCCGTAGTGTCCGTGGCCCAGACCCAGAACGTCCCCGTGTCGCAAGGGGCGGTGTACAGGCCCGTCCTGTCGATGGTACCCCCAGAGGCTTGCCAAATCACGTGCGCCTCCATGGGGTTGCCCACGGCGTCCGTAGCCTCAGCCACCAGTAGGACCCGCCTGCAAACCCGGACTAACACTGGGCGTGGACGGATTCGGAGGGAGGCCATGTACCGCTCGTAGGGCATGACCAGGAAGGAATCCACCGCCGTTAAAGCGCTGTTCGACGTCGATGTAGCTCGCACCCGCACCCAGGATTGGGCTGATAGGGAAGTGCCGGCTGAAACGCTGAAGATGAGGCTCGTATCAGCCCCCGTGGAATCACCAGCCAAGGCCACCGTCATCTGCTCGGGACTCACCAGCCATGAGGCCGAGTCCGCCACCACTTCCACAGTGAGAACGTCGCCAGGGTTGTCCCAATTCTGGAATAGGCACACCAGCGAGTCCGTCCCGCCCAGGGGCACGAAGAGAGTATCTTCGGTTGCCCTGACCAGGAGGGCGATGCGCTCCCCTGCCCAACCAGAGAAGTCCACCCCTGGCGATACTTCGTCGCCGGAACCGGGCCCTGCACCCGATGGCCCGCTCGGGTCGCCCCACCAGTTGCTCGGTGCGAAGATGGTTACCGACGTGTCCAGGTTGACCAACCCGTACCCGCGGTTGTCGTGGATGTTGTTTAGGGTAATGATAGGCCGTGCCCCATGCTCGCACACAATGCCGTCATGGTAGTCATGCGAGATGACATTTCCCACGATCTCGGGCGCCGACCCGATGACCCTGATCCCGGTACCTCCGGAGGCAACGGGAGCGATTTCCTTTGCCAGACCCAAGATCGAGCCGTTCATGAAGTACAGGTTCCCCCAAACCGAGATCTTCCTTGCCCCCTCATCGATGACCAGTCCCGACTTACCGTTAGAGACGAAGAGATTGCTCCGGATCTTGCAGCAGCATGAGAATTGGTGGACGTGGGCCCCGGCGCCTCCGTTGCTCTTGATCTTGTTGGAAGCCACGTCGGTGTTCCTACCCCATACCACGATGCCGTCCGCCTTGTTGTAGGTCACTGTGTTTTTCTCGAACAGCACGTGGTTCGACAGCCACGCCCCATTGGTGCACCGGGTGATGCAGTTGTACCGCACAACGTTCTTCGCGCACCCGTCGACCCACATGCCGCGACCCACGTGATGGCCAGCATTGCCCGGCATGGCGTCACAAATCAGGTTCCGCTCGACGATATTGTGCCCGCTTGAGCGTTCGAGGCTGATTCCGATCCCGGTGAAATGGCGGATTGTGTTGGATCGGACGCAGTTGTTCTGGCCCTCCACCGAGATTCCGTTTCCGCGCACGTTGTCTATCTCATTGCCCTCCACCAGGCACGACGACACCAGGGCTCCAATGCGGATAGCTGGCCCCATCCAGCCCCGCTCGTCGGAGTAGGGCATTCCGCGGTTTCGCTGGACGGTGGTCTCGGAGGTCTCGCCCATCAGCCTGATCTCACCAACAGCGTTCCGAAAGATGGTACAGTTCTTACAGCTGTGCACCTCGATGGAAGTAGCCACGTTGTCGTCAATCTTGAAGTCGTTCGAGCGTTTGACCACAATAGATGGCGGCCCACCAAGGCTCTCTTCCGCCTCCCGGTTCCACGATACCCGGCTGCTGTCGCACCGATCCACCCAGATGCCCAGGCGGCTCGGCCCCTCCTGCGTCGAGACGAAAATCTCGTTGTGCTCGATAACAATCTTTCGGCTCTCGGTAGCCTCCACACCCCCTACCATTCGATTGGAGGCAACCAGGTTGTTGAACCCTTTTTGAACACGAATCAACCCGGCATTCGCAAGATTGTTGCTGCTTACGACACAATACTCTCCCCACCAAAGGGTCAAGTCCGAAGTCTGGCTCAAATAGTTCCCGGAGAAGGTTGCATCCCTGCACTGGCCGAGTCGACATCTTCCATCGATCACGTTCCCGGTGTACAAGTTGCTTCGACCGATGGAGTCGTACAGGGCTATGCCGTCGGGCGCCCTCATTGTGTCATTTCCGATGACCGTGATGTGACGACACCCGATCATGAACAACGTGGTGTCGCTATTGCCGTAGAAACGATTCAGCCCGATCGTCGTGTCCGTCCCTGTTGTGTCTCCAAAGCAGATCCGAAGGAAGATGTCTTGGCGGCGGTTTCCTTTGAAGCGGTTGTCCCGAATCCTGAAGAGATAGGCCTCCAGCATCGAAATGCCGGTTGAATCGTTCTCTTCAATCCAGTTGTTCGAAACGATGACCGGGCAGGGGTATTCCGCCGCGATTCCTGCTTTGTCATTGTTGCGGATTCGATTCAAGCTGAGCGTGTCCGGTGTGAAGTAGCGTCGTTCCACAGGCCCCAGAAGCTTAATGCCGCTACCACCGTTGCGCTCGATGGAGTTGTCTACGATTCGATTGGCCCCGAAGGGGTCGACCAAGCGGACGCCGTCCAGCTGGTTCCTGGCGATCCAGTTATCCCGGAGGGTCAATGCATGGACCGAATCCGCCCACACTCCCATGTAGTTGTCCACGATCTTGTTCTGGTAGATGGTGATCTCGGTTAGTCTGGGGCCACCTTCGAATCCACCCACAAGGAGTCCGGCGTATGAACTGCCTGTCACGGTAAAGCCCTGTACCACCGTGTTGCTTTTCTTGATCCAGATGGTAGGCAAGTCCCTGTCTTTCGCCTGGATCGTCGTGACGGAGTAGCCCTCACTGGAACGCAGTGTCAGGGACTTGTCGAGCACGACATTTTCCGTGTAGGTCCCGCGGCAAACTTCGATGACGTGACCGTCTCGCGTGTCGGCGTCGCGCACGGCATCCTGAATGGTGGCAAACGGCTTCCGGGTGTTGACGTTCCACACCGGCGCCACGACGGTAACGGGGCTCCAAATGGGCGTCGGGTGAACGGGCTGTTTCCCGTAGTTCGGGTAAGCTGGCTGGATCGGTTCCGCATCCACCCAGCCCGCTTTGGTCAGCAGGCGGAAGCTTTTGGCGACCGGCGCCCCTGTGGAGTCAGTGCACAGCCGGTCCCGGTTGAACTGATAGACCACAAGCAGGGACAGGCTGCCTCCCGCCTCAATGTCCCGGCCCACATGAAGCGTGATTTGCCCATCGTCGGCGGTGTACTGGCCCTGGTCCAGCAGCTCGGAGCCGCAATAGAGCCGGACCTCCCGGATGTCATCCTTGTCGTTCCCGCTTCCCGCGGCCTGGAACGTGATCGAGCCGACGTGCCACCTGGCGACATCGTTTGCGGAAAGCACGAAGGGGAAGACCCTGACCGTGTCGATGAGTGGGTTACAGGGGCAAAGGTGCCGGTCCGAGCCAGACGGCGTGATAGAAAGAATCGGGGCGACGAAGCGCGCCACGACCTGGGTGCAATTGGGGAAGCGACCGTTCATGGTGGCCTGCGCTACCTTGGCGTTCGGGGGCGAAGCGCCGACCCACTCCTTGAAGTTCCAGGGGGAGGCCTCGCGAACGACCTGGACGGTCACCTCGCTCCCGCACTTGCCCGAGGTGTACCGAGGCGATACCGCGCAGCCCGCCGCGGCCGCCTCTGGAGGTTCGATGCCGGTCGTCAAACAGCATGGGCCTCTTTTGCCGTAACGCAGCACGTAGACCCCCTTGGAACTGGAAGAACCGTAGATGTGAGGCTGGCCCATCTTCCCCGCAGTCGCGGCGATCTTCCAGATTTCGTCTCCCCGGTAGCGGGCCCCCGACACCAAGTCGGAGGTGCGGTAGGCGTAGAGTCCACCGCGACCGGTCACGCCTCCGGTCAGCGCTGCGGGCTTGGTTGGGCGGGATCCCAGAAGTTCCTCCGGGGCACCCAGTGTCCGCAGGTGCGTGGCCAGTAGCTCGTCCATCTGGGCCAGCCCGGCCAGTGACCGGCTGGAAGTGAGGTACACCCCAGCCACACCGGCAAACACCGCACCGAACCTAGTCTCGAGGTCCGTCACCTGCCCTGTGT
>CAYXFI010000061.1:0-10210 GCA_964464205.1 uncultured Cytophagia bacterium | reverse complement strand
CGGATTCGGCGAAAAGCGTCGGATTCGCAGGATCCGACACGTCGTACCCTCCGAGGGTAAAGCTGTTGCTGGGGAACTGCCCCGACACGTAGCCCACGTAGAGGGTGTCGGCACTCTCCCACACACACGAGGCTCGGCCCGCGTGCGGGACGTTGGCGATCACCTGCGGATCGCCCACATTCGACACGTCCACCACCTTCAGGTCCCCCTCCTCAAGCGTCACGTAGGCCACGTCTCGGTCCTCGTCCACGTAGAGGTCGTTGGCCCAGCCCACCCGGGCAGTTCCGAGCTGAGTGGGGTTGGCGGGATCCGCGAAGTCGTAGATTCGGAAGTACTCCTCGGTCAGGACGTACACGAGATTGCCCGTGGCCCAGATGGACGAGGGCCGGGATGGCAACCCGAAGGATCCCAGCTTCGCCAGTCGGGTGGGGTCCGACACGTCGAAGGTGTGCAGGGTGTCCTCCCAATCGCAGGCGTAGGCTCGCGTGCCCGAGGCCGCCATCAGCACTACGCCGGTCTCTGGGTAGCGCCCCAGGAGTGCGGGCTGGTCCGGTACGGACACGTCGTAGATCCAGATGTGGTTGAGCGACCACACAAACAGGGCGGTGTCGGCAACGCCCAGGAGCCCCTGGGCGATACCCGGCTGCCGCTCGGCGACCTCCAACGACAGGCTGGCCGGGTTCGACGCGTCCACCCGGTAGAAGGCCACATCTGCGTAGTCGTGCGTGCAGTACAGGGTGGTGCCGCGCAGGGCCAGGAAGGTGCCGTTCACGGAGGCCAGCGTGTCCAGCAGCGCCGGATTCTGGGGGTCGGCCACGTCGTACGCCATCAGTCCCGACCCGTGCCCGCCCGCCAGGTAGGCCACGGTGGAGTCCACGACGATGGAGTAAGCATCCACACCGCTCACAGTGCTGACCACCCTGGGATCAGCCGGGTTGGAGATGTCCACAATGTCAAAGCCTTTGCCTGGCCAGCCGTCCGCCACGTAGGCGTAATTGCCGGCCACCCACAGATCCCGTCGGCCGTGTACACCACACGTGTCTACAAGCTGAGGGTTGGCGGGGTCGGCCACGTTCCAGACGGCCAGGTAGTGAGTTCCGCTCGGCGTCCCGTAGACCACGTAGAGGTAGTCGCCTCTGGCGAAGAGCGCGTGCGCTCGCTGCCCCGGCGCCGAGTAGATCAACCTTGGATCGGCCGGGTTGGAAATGTCCACGATTCGCAAGCCGCCGTCCCCGGCGCCGAGGAAGGCGCGACTTCCCCAGATCGAGAGGTCGTGGAACGAGGTGCCCGGTTCCTCGTATGTGCCCACGGGCTGCGGCTCAGCGGGAATCGAGGGATCGATGACTTGGAAGAATCCATCTCCGGCGACGTACACGTAGTTCTCGTCGGACCAGGCATCGCGGGCCTCGCCGGGAAGGCGGAGGAAACCAACTCGGTGAGCCCCACTCGCCGAGACCTCCCAAACCTCCAGCCGATTTCCGGTGCCGAGGTAGACGTAGTCTCCGTAAGCTGCCAGGCAGCTTGTCAGGCCACCCAGGTAGGTGACCGGCTCGAGGCTCTCAGTGGGTTGGGCCTGAACCGCCGAGGGTAGCAGAAACAGGGAGGCAACGCCCAACCCGATCATCCACGACGCGGATCGCTGGATCGGCCCACGCATGACACCCTCCCACGATCGTTGTGTGACGAGCTGGACGTTGAAGGGATCGCAGCGCGGCCGCCAGGGGGCGGTGTCTTAGCAGCACAGGCGGCCCGCTGGACGGGAATTGGGCGAGCGGAGTGCGGTCCCGCGCCGTGCAGACTGGCGTCGCGGGCAAAAAGCTCCTAGACTGCAGGACACATTCCACCGCACCTATGTGAGCACGCCCGGAGTTCCACTTCGAACAGCCGGACCCCCTGCCAACTAACACCTTCTTCCATCCGAACGACCCAACCGCGTAACTCCACGCACCCGTCGACGAAATACCGAGCTCAACCCCCTACACACCTGCCCGACGAACGCTACGACTGCAGCAACCGCACCGGAACCGCCCGACTCGCGCGAGTCAGGAAAACATTTGTCTAAAAAAATTTACAAGAATGGCCGTTTCCTCGCAAGAAAATCCGGAAGGGACAGAGGACGCACGCCAGGTCCGCAACCAGTTCCGCTGCGCGCCCACCTGCAAGGATTGCCACGCCAATGCCAGGCGCAGCGCCGCAGCTCCATCCCCCAGGCCAAACTTGCATACCAGCGGAAATAGCCCCAATCAGCCCAAATGCTGCGCACCGTGGCCTTCTGGTCCGCGCGACCCGCTGGCCACGTTCGGGCCGCGCGGGCTCCAATCCCTCAGGACTTCAACAGCTTCAGAAACTCCCGCATGAACGCCGGGTGATCGGGCCAGGCTCGGGAAGTGACGAGTTTCCCGTCGACCACAACTTCCTGATCGACGAACTTGGCCCCCGCGTTCTCCACATCCGCCTTGAGGGCCGGGTAGGCCGTCACCGTGCGGCCGTTGATGAGCCCGTAGGCGGCGAGTACCAACGCTGCGTGGCAGATCGCCGCGACCGGCTTGTTGGCCTCGAAGAAGTGCTTCACCACGGATGGCAGGGACTCGTCGTTCCGAATCCACTCCGGCGCTCGGCCTCCAGGAATCACGAGCCCGTCGTACTCCTCCGGCTTCACGTCCTTGAAAGCAAGATCGGCCGGAATCCGGTAGCCAAGCTTCTCAGTGTACGTGTCGAAACCGGGCTCGAAGTCGTGCACAACGGCCTGAATTACTTTCTTTGTCGGGGCGGCGATGTGTACCTCGACGCCCTCTTCTTTCAGGCGCTGGAACGGGTACATGACCTCCAGAGACTCCGCCCCATCCCCGGTGATGATGAGCACCTTCGCCATGGCAAACCTCCCTTGTTCTTGTTACACGACCTACGACGGACCCTCGCACTGCCCCCAGGAGTAAATCAGAAGCTCGAGATCGATTTCCGACGCAGCGTTGACCCACGAGGACGACGCAGAACTTCGGTGGTCGAACGAACCTATCGGCAGCTTCGCGCTGTACAGCTGTAGTAGGATCCAACAAGTGGGCTGGCAAGCTACGGGTGGGCGATCCAGCCAAGATGGTTTGTGGAGAGCGTCGTGCCCGCCGTTTCTACCGGTGATGACCGCCATTCTCAAGCCCCTCCCCTCGCGGTGCAGGCCGTCATTTGCCCTCTGGCGTTCGCCTCAGACGGTCCTGCGGGCCTGCGCTGTTAGACGAGAGGTGGTTCCCTTCAGTCCCACGACCCCTTCCACACGACACGCCCTTTCTGTGCCCGTCTTCCGAGACCCACAGGCCTCCGACTGCGTCCCGGGAATTGACTGGCCCTCACCTGTCTCGCACGGCGTTCCGGTCCGGTCAACGGAGTATCCAGCGGAAAGTGATGACCCCCTCCTGTTCCACCTGCGGCACATCCGACGGCAGGGGGTTGAATCGCCATTGTTTGAAGGCATCCAGCGTGAGTCGTTCGAGAGTTGCATCCCCGCCCTTGGTCACCAGCACAGCCGTCCCCACCAGTCCGGATGGCAGCACACTGAAGCGAATTCGGACCACAGCCTCCTTGTTCAAACCCTCGGGATACTCGGGGATCACTTTGTACAGGATGGTGCGTCGAGCTGCCTCCCCGGTGATCACGAATGGTTCGCCCGCCCGCGTACCCCGGGACGGAGCGGCCTCCAGACGCCCACCCGATACCCCAACGTCCCGAGAGAGGTCGGGCACAACCTTGCCGCCCCGCTCTTCCAGGAGCTTCCGGTCAACGGCAGCCTTCGCCGTGCGCTCCACAACCTGCTCCGGCAGGATCACCTCAGGAGACTCCACTGGTGTCAGCTTGCCGGCGTCGCTGGCCCGGAGCACGGGCTCCTCTTCTTCCAGCATGCGTCGCTTCGGCAAAGAAATCGCTTCGGCGCCCCTGGCGCTGCGTTCCGCCGCGGCCGCAGGCTCGTTGGTGGTAGACGGTTCCTGCGTCGTGGCCGGCATGGGAGCGGCTCTCTGCAACTGCCCCGTCACAAAGCTGATCTCCACGAACTCAGGCGGCGAGAATTCGTAGCTCACCCGCACCGCCGTCAGCACCAGGAGCAGTAGCAGGTGCAGCCCTACCGAAATGGCGAGAGCGTACTTCCATTCGTCCGCACGGTCGGAGGATTTCGGCCAGCGCAGGGTCATCGCTACGCTCCGGGCCGGGTCGCGATGAGGAAACGCTTCGCACCGGCCAGTTTCACGATGTCCACAACCTGAATCGCTTTGGCCAACGTCAGATCCTGATCCGCCCGGATGACCACCACCTGGTCAGGGTGCTCGGCAAGAAGCTTTCTCACTTCGCCGCCCAGATCCCCCAGCAGGGTGCGCTTGCCGTTCAGGAAGATTTCCTGTTTGCGCGTCACCGTGATCACCACCCGCTGTTCGGTGGTGGTCTCCGCGCTCACCGCTTTGGGGAGCTCCACTTTGATCCCAGGCTGAACAACGTACGAACTCGAGAGCAGGAAGAAAATCAGGAGCAATAGCACGATGTCCGTGAGCGAGATGGCCGAAAAGGTGACCATCAGCTTACGATTGGCTCGAAATTCCATGAACCTTCTCCCGTTCCAGTAGCATGTCGAGAATCTCGATGGAACTCACTTGCATCTCGAAAACGATCCGTTGCACTTTGCCCTCGAGCCAGTTGTAGAATATCAGCGCCGGGATTCCCACGGTGAGCCCCGCGGCGGTAGTGATCAGCGCTTCCCAGATGCCCCCAGCCAGCACGGAGGCGTCCACATTTCCGCCGTGTGCCTGAATCTGCATGAAAGCCCGGATCATTCCCGTGACGGTGCCGAGAAACCCAATCAGGGGGGCCACCGCCGCCACCGTTCCCAGCGCCCCCAGGTTCTTCTCCAGTTGGTACACCTCGATCTTCCCGGCGTCCTCGATGGCCTCACGGATCTCTTCCCGCGAGCCCTCCCTCTTTTCGATCGCAGCCTTGGTGATCTTGGCGATCGGCCCGGGCGTGCGCTTGCAGAGCGCGATCGCCTCGTCCACGTGGTCTTTCAAGAGAAGGTTCTTGATCTGCAGGATGAACGTGGCCGTGTTGATCTGCACCTTACGCAGGCTCAGCCACCGCTCCACGATCACGGCTACGGCGATCACCGAGCAGATGCCAATGGCGACCATTATCACACCGCCCTTGGCGAGGATCTCGATCAGCGACATTCCACCTCCCTGTCAGCAGTGGTCCATCCGTTCGTAAGCTTTCCAACGCCAAACAGTTCCGCGATCCCCGTGTTGGGCGCAACCCGTGATTCGCCCGCTACCACGCGCCGTGTAGCCCAATCGCGAACACTCGGCCGAACTCGGGATGCCCGGGCCAGAGTACGACGTCGGCGTTGGTCAGGTTGCGCACTTCCATCCGGATCATCACGTATCGGGAAACCGACACCTCCGCCTCGGCGTCCAGCATCGTGTAGGCGGGCAGCGGCAAGTCGCCCTCCAGCACCGTGGGACGCTTGCCCACCCAGGCCCCAACCAGCCCCAGACGCAAACTGGAGATCGGACGCCACGACGCCCGCATCGGAAGGCGCCAGTGAGCGAGAAAAGGCCTGCGTGTGAAGCCGGGGTACAGCAAGCGCTCCGGGTCGGATTCCAACTCCTCGCTCACCTGGACCAGCTCCACCGACACGTCCGTACCAGCCGCGGGCGAGAAGTCCAGCCCCAATGAGAGCTCGTTCCGCTCCAGCTTCGGAAGAGTCGGGTACGCGAGCAACACCGCTAGTAGAGGACACTTCGCAAAAGTCCTGCCCCAGTAGTGTGCGTTCCGAATGTGGCTGCGCCCCCATCGCAGGCGCAGGCGCGTTCCGGAAAGTAACTTCAGCTCCCCACCGGCCGCGAACGCCGGTTCAATTCTCTCCGCGGTCCAGTCCATCCCCAGGGACCAGAAGTAGGGATTCCGGTACCAGATTTCGGTCGGGTCCACCAGCTGGTAGCCGGAGCGTGCCTCCGCGAACACGCCCAGGAACGGTGTGAGTGTGGCCGCCATGCGCGCGTTCGCAAAGACTTTGGAAACGCGCTCCTCGTCACCGGATTTGAGCGTCTGCAAAGCCACGCCGGCTGCGACCGAAGCGCGCTGCGCCACGGGGAGGTTCAGCTCGACCAGCAAAGTGGACAGATCGTTCCTCGCCTTCGCCGTGTCGCGCTCCGACAGCCGGAAGCGGTCGCCCACGAACTGCAGAGCTGTCAGGAGCGTAACCCGGCCGATCTGCCATTCCAGGGCTGCTTCGAGGCTCGTTCGGCTGGCTGTCCCTTCCCAGACCGTGGGAAACGTCAACCCCGCGAAAGTGCTTTCCCTCGGCTCCTGCGCAAGCCACAGCGCTCGCACTCCGCCGCTCAGGCGAAGCGTGGCGTTTCCTCGATCGGTTGTGTAGTCCGCGTTCGCGGTCACTGCTGTGCCGGCACGCCGGACGTTCTCCACATTCATCTCGAGGGCAGTTCGGTTCACCCCTGCGCTGAGCCCGACGCGCCCCTTTTCCCCCGCACTGATCCCCAGCCGTCCACGGAATCCGTACCTAGCCCTCGCGCTGTACTCGTACTGTCCCTCCGTTCGATCCATCTCTCCGGCAACCTGGTAGCTCCAGCGCGCGCGCTGCCCCCAGTGAACAGCTTCGGCACGAACCCAACGGTAGTCCCCGTACGTAGCGAGCGCTTCCACACCTCCCAGTCGGAGAGCGGCGGCCTGTCGCGATAGGGCCTTTTCACGGCGCTCCCCAATTTGGAATCGGACCGGCTCGTATTCCACCGTCCGCTCACGCAGCTCCACGGGAACAGCTCTGCTGTACACCTTTTCGCCCGCGAGCCGTTTACTGCGGTCCTTTCCGATGATGAGAACGTCGGGCAGTTCCAGCCTGGAACGTTCGACGGTCCCCGGTTCCGGCCTCGGCTTCTCACCTACTCTGGCCGTGTCCGCTGGAGCTGGCAGTCGGCTCGGCGGCGCCGTCGGCTTTTGCTCCTGCAGCAAGCCCGCCGTTGGGTGGAACAGCAGCACGAGAACCCCACCCATCAGCCCACGCCGAATCCGCCGCCGCAGTCCACTTTCAACAGACGGCCGAGTACCGGTCATTTGTCCATCAGCTCCTGCAATTTGGCCTGCGCCTTCTCGACCACGTCGGGATCATTTGCGGAGAGCAAACTACGGTACAACTTGCGCGCCTCGGGCCAGTTCGCCAGTTGTTCGTTCAGCTCGGCAGCTCTCAGTACGGCCCGGGTGCTCCACTCCGGATACCCCGCGTACAGGTACCGGACCTTCAGAAACTCGACCACGGCTTTCTCGTAGTCCTCCTCGGCCACGGCGCATTCGCCGAGCCAATACTGGCTCTGGGCGGCAACAGCCCCTTCCGACGTGTTCACCAGCTTTTCCAGAATGGATCGCGCCCGCCCGACTTCGCCCTCGCGCAAAAGCGCACGCGCTTTGCCCAGGCGAGCTTCTGCCACGACGGGCGACTCCGGGTACTGTTTCAACACGAGGTCGAACAGTTTCCTCGCGCGGCCGGTTTGACCCAGCTCAAGCGCCAGCTCCCCGGCTCGAAGGAGGGCGACGGCGGCGACATCGCTTTTCGGGTAGTTCTCCCACACTCGCTGGAAATAGTTCGCCGCGTCCTCCGAGCTGCCACTACGTTGCAACACCTCACCAGCGCGCAGGAGAGCTTCCGGCGCAGCCTTGCTGCGGGGGAACTCCTGCCATTGCCGCAGGAAGGCGTCCACCGCACGGGCGCTGTCGTCCAGTTTGTCGTAGCACTCCCCGATCCAGAGCCAGGCGGACTCGGCCTGGGGCGAGTCGGGGTAGGCCCGCAGGATGCGGCGGTACTCGTCGATCGCTTCCGCGTACCGGCCCAGATTGAAGAACAGCTCCGCCTTCCGCAGCATCAGTTCCGCTGCGAGCTTCTTCTCGGGATAGCGGGCGATGAACCAGTCCGCCAGGGCCAACACGCTGTCCACCTCGCCCAACTGCAGCAGGGACCACTGCAACCCGCTGATCGCGTCGCCGGTGTAGCTACCGTCGGGGAACGCGTCGATCACGAAACGGTACTGAGCCGCCGCCTCCCGGTAGCGGGCCAGGTTGTAGTAGCAATCCGCGATGTAGTAGGCAGCGTCGTCGCGGAAATCGCTCTCCGGGTACTTCTGCTGCAGCGACTGAAACGTCTGAATGGCCTCTTCGTAGCGTTCCAGCTTGAACTGAGTCCGCCCGACCCAGAAGAGAGCCTCAGCGGCGATGGGCAGGTCCGGGAAGGACTCCGCCACCGTCCGGAAGCGCCGCAAGGCGTCGCGGTAGTCTTCCAGCCGAAAAGAAGTCAAGCCGACCTGGAGTAACGCTTCCGCCTTCTTCCCGGGGTCCGTGGCCAGCCGATACGCCTCCATGTAGAGCTGGCGCGCCTTCTTGTACCGCTTGAGATTGAAGTAGGCGTCGGCCTCACGCAGAGTGGCGTCGATCCGGAACCGGCTGTCGGACGTCTTGCTCCGCGCCATCTCGAAGGATTGGGCTGCTTCGGAATAGAGGCCCATTTTCAGCTCGCACCAGCCCTTTCCGTACAGAGCCTCGGCAAGCCGGTTCGAGCTCGGATAGGCTTCGATCAGGTGACGGTAGACCACCCGCGCTTCCGGCCAGCGTTTCAGTCGGTAGAGCGCTTCCGCTTTCCAGAATGTGGCGTCGTCCGCCAATTCGTGGTCCGAGTACTGGGCCAGGAGCGAGTCGAAGGTGGCGATTGCACCCTCGTAATTCTCGTTAAGGTACTCGCACCACCCCGCCTTGAACAACGCCCGTGGCACCACCTCCGAATCCGGATACCGCGCCTGCACCTGTCGGTACGCACCCGAAGCCTGCTCCACCTGCCCGGCAGCCAGCAGAGACTCACCCACCATGAACTGGGCATCCGGGGCGATGCCTGATTTCGGGTAGCGCTCCACCACTTCCCGGAACCGCTGCGCCGCGGCGTCGTACTGCTGCTGTTCGAAGGCAATAGCGCCCAGCTCGTAGAGAGCGCTTGCGGCCTCCTGGCTTTCCGGAAACTCCCGGGCCAGGCGCTCGAAAGCCTGCGCGGCTTCCTCCAACCGGCCGGCGGCCCGGTGGGCCCGGCCAATCTGGTACAGGGCGGAAGCTTTCACTTCCGGGGAAGTGCTAACTTCGATCGCTTTCTCAAACGCCCGCAGCGCCTGCTCGGCCGATCCGGCCTCCAGGTAGCTCCAGCCGAGGCCGTACCAGGCCTCGTCCACCAGGTCTTTGCCCACATCCGGATCAGTGAGCTGGCGATACAGCTCAGCTGCCTGATCCACTTTCCCCGATTTCAGGTAGGCCTCGGCCAACAGGAAGCGGGCCCGCAGACTGCTCTCGTGATTCGGGAAACGATCCAGCGCCGCCGACAGCGACTTGGCCGCGTTCTCGAAGTCATTCTCAGCGTAGTAGCAGAAGCCAATCCGGTAAAACGCCGACGGTCGCAGTTCGCTCTCGGAATAGGTGCGAATCAGGTGTGCGTACGCCCGCCGCGCCTTCAGGTACTCCCCCTTCTCCTCGTACACCCATCCGATGGAGTAGTACGCGTAGTCCGCAACTGGCGACTTGGGGTCCTGCTTGATCGAGCGGGCGTACTCTTCCAGGGCCTCGTCCAGCCTGCGGAGCCGGTAGAGGGCCTCGCCGAGCCAGTAGTGGGCCTCGGCCACAAGCGAATGGCGCGGGTACTGGTGCAGGAAGGATCGGAGGGCACGTTCGGACTCTTCGTGTTCATTCACGTAGAAGTAAGCCTGCCCGAGCCGAAACTGCGCCTGGGCGCGGTGCGTCACCGCTGGAAAATCGGTGAGCAACCGTCGGTAAGCCCGGATGGCCGCGCGGTAGTCCTGCAATTGGAAGTAGCACTCCGCGAGAAGGAATTGGGCGTCCCCGGCCAGCACGCTGCGAGGGTGATTGCGCAGGAATTCCCGCAATTGCTCGGCGGCCAGTCGATAGAGCCCATCTTCGAACATTCCCTTCGCCACGGCCAGCTCCCGGGCCTCGGTCTCCTGGCGCAGCGCGGTCTGCTGCGCGGCCACCCCCCACGACCGAGAGGCGAGAGTGAGTGAAATCAGCAGCAGCAAAACGGGTCGAAGCATCGCATCCTCATTTTCGGAGACTCCCGCAGACCGGCCAGGGGCAATCGGGAACGGGGTCGAAACGCCTGCTCTCCCTTTCCGCCAGTCTCCCT
>CAYXFI010000060.1:0-14710 GCA_964464205.1 uncultured Cytophagia bacterium | reverse complement strand
CTGCACTGAAGATCGCGAATTTTCCCCCGGTAGTGACGGCAATGTTGGAAGCATCGTAGGATGAACCCGTCTCGGAATTCAGAAAACGCGCTACCGCCGCGCGCAATTCCGGGATGCCGAGACTGGGCGTGTACTTGGTGAATCCGCTGCGAATCGCTTCAATGGCCGCCTCCTGGACGTGGGGCGGAGTATCGAAGTCCGGTTCTCCCGCGCTGAGTTGAACGACATCAACACCCTGGTTCCGGAGCTCTTTGGCTCGGTCGGTGATCGCCACGGTGCCCGACGGCTCCACCCGCCGCATTCGCCTCGAAGGTTCCATCAGCTCCTCGTCGTTGGTCCACTTACCCACTGAGCCACCGCCCCGCAGCGCATCCTCACGAGAGCAGCGAGCAGATGCAGGCAACGTTGACGATATCGTCCACGCTGCAGCCGCGGGACAGATCGTTGGCCGGCTTGGCCAGACCCTGGATGATGGGTCCAATGGCTTCGGCCCCGGCAAGTCGCTGCACAAGCTTGTAACCGATATTTCCCGCGTCGAGATCCGGGAAAACCAACACGTTTGCTCGACCGGCCACCGGACTGTCCGGAGCCTTCCGCCGACCCACGCTCTCGACGATCGCCGCATCCACCTGCAGCTCGCCGTCGAGCCGGAGCTGGGGCGCTTTCTGGCGTGCGATGGCCGTCGCCTGCTGCACCTTCTCCACGTGGGGGTGCGAGGCGCTGCCCTTGGTCGAAAACGAGAGCAAGGCAACCACCGGCTCCTCCCCCACCAGTTTGCGGTGGGTCTCCGCCGAAGCGATGGCGATGTCCGCGAGCTGCTCGGGCGTCGGATCAGGGACGACGGCGCAGTCGGCGAAAGTGAACACACGCCCGTCGCCGGCCAGCACCATCTCGAACGTGCTGCTCACGATCTGAATGCCGGGGGCCAGACCGATGACGTGGATGGCCGCCCGCAGCACGTCGCCCGTGGTGCTGAGCGAACCCGCCACGCTGCCGTCGGCGAAGCCTTTGCGCACCAGCATGTCCGCGTAATACAGCGGATTCCGGATCGTGTCGCGGGCCTGCTCGGGAGTCATTCCTTTGTGCTTGCGCAACCCGTAGAGCTCCTGTGCGAAGTCCCCCTGCCGCGCGTCCGAGTCGGGATCCACGATCTCCACACCTGTCAAATCGACCCCTGCCCCGCGAGCCGCTTTCCCAATGCCTTCCGCAGGGCCCACGAGGATGGGATCGGCGAGGCCCTCCTTGCGCAGGATCTCCGCGGCGCGCACCACGCGTTCGTCGGTGGCGTCTCCCAGGGCAATTCTCCCCCTCCGTTCCTTCGCCTTCGCTCGAATGTCGTCGATGAAGCTCATCGCCAGCCAAACCTCTCCTTCAGCTTGCGTTCCACTGCCTCCGGTACGAAGCAACCCACGTCCCCACCGAATTTGGCAACCTCTTTCACGATGGTCGAGTTCAGGTACGTGTACCGCTCATTCGGCATCAGGAAGACGGTGACCACGTCCGGGTTCAGTTTGCGGTTGAACAGCGCCATCTGGAACTCCATCTCGAAGTCGCTCACAGCCCGCAACCCTCGGATGACCGCCACCGCTCCGATCCTGCGGGCGTAGTCCACGAGGAGCCCCTCGAAGCTGTCCACCTCCACGCCGGAGATGTCGCCCACCGCCTCCCGAATCATCTCCAGGCGCTCTTCCACAGTGAAGAGGGGGGTTTTGGCGGGATTCGTGGTCACCGCCACGATCACCCGGTCAAACAGCAGCGTAGCCCGCTCGACGATGTCGATGTGCCCGTTCGTGATTGGATCGAACGTACCTGGGTAGATGGCTTTCCTTTCACGCTGCAAAGGACGTACCCTCCCGTTGGAAGATCGTGAACGCCGTCTCACCCACTACTCTCCCCTCCGTCAGTCGCAACGCCCCAAGTTCTTCCGGTAGCTCCGTCCTCCGGCTGTGTTCCAGCACAAATACGCCCGCGGGATCAAGGACTCCCTCCACTTGAACCAGCAGACTCTGCAGTAGCTGCCGGCGCCCGTAAGGAGGATCCGCGAAGATCAGGTCGTACTGGCGACCTTCCCGGACCGCACGAGCCAGGAAGCTCCTCACATCCGCCCGTAGGATCTCGGCCTGGTCCAGAAGTCCGGCCGCTTCGAGATTGGCAGACGTTAGCCGAACCGCCTGAGTGCGCACGTCCACGAAGGTGGCCCGCTCAGCCCCGCGGCTGAGCGCCTCGATGCCCAGCGCTCCGGTCCCGCAGAAGAGATCCAACACGCGGGCGCCGACCGTACGTCCGGCCAGCCAGTCGAAAAGGACAGTCCGGGCACGATCGGAGGTGGGCCGAAGCCACCTGCCCGGCGCCGTCTTCAGGCGCGTCCCTTTGGCGACGCCGGCAATCACCCGCATGGCCGCTCCAGAAACAAAACCCGGCCGCTGTTGGCAGCCGGGCTTCTCACGTGTTCACGCGTCCTGTGGCCAACTGGATCGATGGCAGTGCGATTCACAGGGGCTCGCAGAGATCCATCTCCAGAACCAGCGTGAGCAAGCGATCGCGCACGGAGCGGTACCAGTCGGCTGGCACCAGTCGCACTTTGGTAATCCGCACGTTCAGCCCGGATGCTGCCAGATCGTTCAGGAACTTGCCGATCGCCTCCCTTCTCCCCAGGGCTTTGAAGCGCACAGGGGTCTTGATCAACTGGTCCTCCTCGACCGTGGGCGCGTAGCTCAGAGCACGCACGGCCAGACCGGCCGATCGGGCGAGCCGCCGCAGGTGACTCGACAACTGCTTCTTGTCCACGTACCGCACCGAGGTGGGGGCTGTAGCCTGCGACGGCGGCAATCCCACCGTGAAAATCTCGCGCCGATAGATCTCGCCTTCGATGGTCTTCGTGGCCCGCGTATTGAGCTTCAGTTGGGCTCCCGGGAATGCCGAGAGGAAAGCGCGACGAGCCGCGTCCAGCTCCGCGTCGCTCTTGCCCAGAAGTTCAACCACCATCTCCCCGTCGGCCTGGGAAACCAGACCCAACCTGGCCCCGGCGAGCTGAACCTCCAGCACCCGCTGGATTTGCCGCACCGCCGCGAGGGTGGGCACGATCACAGCGTTCGCGAAGGAAGGAGTGGCCGTCTTCTCGGCCCCAGGTGGCACTACGCTGGGCTGTGTCGGCGCGCCCACCGTCGCCACTTCTGTACCCACCCGTTCGGCCACGCTCACTTTTTCGGTAGCGGCGGCGGTCGTTTCCTGCGCGGCACCCGTCTCCGCCTGGGTGACTTCGGTCGGAACCGTGGTCTCCACCTCGCCTTCCTTCCCCCGCCCTTGCAGGATTACCCACAGCACCACCAGCGCGGCCAGAAGCCCCACGGCCCCGAGGAGCGGCACGAGCCACCCTTTGCGTTCGGGAGGTGCCAGTTCCTCAATCTCCTCATCGGGGACGGGCGTGAGAACTTCTCCCTCCCTGGGCTCGGGCTGCGGCTCCATCCCTTCGGGCGCCCGTTCCTCTTCTTCGCTCCCCATCAGATTGATCTTGACCATCTTCCCTCCCGTAGGCGGCTCGCCTTCCTTACCTACCACAGGGCGGCCCCAAAGGCGGCGGCAAAGGCCTCGGGGTGCACCTCCGCGGAAACTTCGCTTTCCCCTTCCGAAGTCGGCCGATACCGCTGGAAGGGGTTGAGCCTTTCCACCCGGGCTTCGCAGGTGTCGCGCAGCACTTCCAGCAGTTCCTCGCCCACTCCGTCGCCGTAGAGATAGATTCCCGAAAGCTCCTCCAGGCTTGAACAAATCTCTTGGGCTTTCACGTAGCGTTCGATGACGTCGCGCACAAAAGAAGCGATTTCCGCAGGTTCGTCGCCCACAGATTCGCCGACCGGCCAGGCCGCGTAGCCGACCAGCGATTCTTTGGTCAACGCCGCCGCGTGGAATAGCCCGGGCTCGCGGCCGAGCAGCAGGCTGGGCCGAACGGGGTCGCCTTCGTAGTTGCTCTGAAAAGCCCGAACCGCCGAAAACACGTCGGCTTCCATCGAGATCAAACGTCCCCCCATCCCGGAGAACAACCTACGGACCGACGCCGCCAGATCTTTCCGCACGGCCGCGATGACCGCACGGTCCGTCAGACCGATCTCCGCCCGAATCCGCTCCACTCCGAAGTTGTACTGTTCAACGTCGTCGACGAGGGCGTGGACCAGCTCCCACCGGGCCTGCTCCTGGACCTCGTCGTCCAAAAGCTCGCCGTCGATGGGCGTGAGTCGTACGCGGCAGAACCCCGTGGGCAGGGCGATCACCCATTCCGCGGCAGAAGGGAGCTTGTTCTCCAGTTGCCGAACCAATTCGGCGCGCAGTTCTTCCGTTTGCGACCCGTTGAGGAGCGCCTCCGGCGTCAATGCTTGCGAGGGGAGCACCTCCGCCACCCTCTCCACCACAACCGCAGCCCCGTCCCGCTCCACCACCACGCCGCGGACAGCCCGTTCGCTCAGTGCGATTCCAACGCGCTTCGCTTCAGCCATGACCCCTCCTCCGTTTCCGCCCCCGGCCGATCATGGAGGGCGAAAGCGGCACTCTGATTCAGCGCTCCCAGCTGTACTCGCCCGTCTCCGAACGCCCGTGATTGGTGATCCGCAGCCCTCCGATCTTGGAGAGCAGGAAATCCCGCTCCACTCTCAGGCTGTCCTCCGGCGTGATGGGGCACTCGATGATGAATCGCTTCACCACGCCGGTGTCGATCACCGTGATCTTGTAGGGACGATTCACCGTGGGGCAAGTGCGCATGTTGCGGATCCGGGCCTCGGCGATGGAATCGATCACTGCGGCGAACTGCGGGTAGGTGTAGAGGGAGTCCAGAATCTCGGCGGAGGGGTGTTCGACGTCGTAGAGTCTGCAGTACTCACGAACGGTGTCCTCAATGGCGGCCGCCAGAGTGTCCCGCTTGATCAGGAACCGGATTGCATCCTCCGCCAGCGAGCTGTCCATCCGGGCGAATTCCCGCACCAGGCGCTTTGTGGTATCGCCGAGGATGAGCGCTTCGAGGGAATCCAGGCTCTCGGTGTAGTCCTGACGCTCGTTGAGGTACACGAACTCCGCGTACGTCAGGGAAACAATGTTTTCTCGGCACTGACGCGTGTTGCGCTCTTCCTGTTCCCAGAGGTGCTTCGGGTACAAGATAGTCCCCACCAGCGCCGCCGCCAGGATCACGATGAGGAGCTTGTACAGGATCGAGCCTTTGGGTTTCTCTTCCGCCATTTCGCCTCCAACGAGCTTCGGGTCCTACGGTTCCTTTTCCTTTGCCACGTACACGTACGGTCTGATGCGCTCGAGGGTCTTCGGTCCGATTCCCCTGACGTTCAGCAAATCTTCTACGCGTCGGAACCCGCCCATTTGCTGCCGGGTCTTCAGGATCCGCCGAGCGGTCACCGGGCCGACCCGCGGGAGTTTTTGCAATTCCTCCGCCGTTGCCCTGTTCAAGTCGATCCGGTAGGCCTGAGCCGCACCCTCCTCTCCCTCGTCGCTCGACTTGGCTTCACTCGCCGAGTCGGCCGGGGCTTCTGCAAGCTCGAAGAAACGCTCCAGAAACGCGGCAGTCTCCGGATCCAGGCGCTCGCGCTGCAGCTCACGCTTCCGGTACGTATTCAGCAGGGCACCCGCCACCAGGGCGCCCGCCAGGAGCCACAGAACCAGCCGCTCCTGCCTCGTCAGGGCCAGCACCCCTCAGCCCCGAATTGCGTCCTTCACTTTCTGAAAGAAACCCTTTTTCTCTTTGGGAGGGCGGATATTCGGACTCTGCGCCAGCTTTTGCAGGAGGTCGCGTTCCTCCGGAGAGACACGCTTGGGCACCCACACCTGAACCCGTACCAGCAAGTCGCCTCGCCCGTAGCCGTTCAGGTGGGGAATTCCTTTGCCGCGCAAACGGAGAACCTTGCCCGGCTGGGTACCGGGATCGATGTTCACCACCGCCTTCCCGTCGAGCGTCGGTATTTCCACCTCCGCGCCGAGCGCCGCCTCCGGAAAACTGATAGGGAGCTCCAGAATCACGTCATCGCCCTTGCGGGTGAACAGCGGGTGCTTCTCTTCTTCGATGAGAATCACCGCGTCGCCAGCAGGTCCACCTCGGGGGCCTACGTTCCCCTGGCCACGCAAGGTGAGGTAGTTGCCCTCCGCCACTCCCGCGGGGATTTCTACCTCCAGGAGCTCCTCGCCCCGTACTCTGCCTTCTCCTCCACAGCGCTGGCACAGGTCTTCTAAGATCTGGCCCTCTCCCCCACAGCGCGGGCACGTGCTGATGTTTACGAACTGGCCGAAGATAGAACGCGAGACCTGCCGAACCTGGCCGCTGCCCTGACACACCGGACACACGCGCGGCCGAGCCCCTGCTGCTGCTCCGCTTCCTCCACACTCGGGACAGACGATGAATTTGCGAACCTTCAACGTCTTGCGGACACCGGTGGCGATCTCTTCCAGCGTCAGCTTAAGGCGAATCTGCAGATCCGATCCGCGTGTACGTCCCCCGCGTGACTCCTCTCTTCCGAAGCCGAAGAAATCCGCAAACGCGTTGAAGCCCTCCGACATGAAGATCCGGAGCGCGTCCGCGAGATCGAACTCGAAGCCACCGAACCCACCAGCCCCCTCTTGCAGACCTTGATGGCCGTACAGATCGTAGCGCCGGCGCCTCTCCGGATCGCGGAGGACCTCGTAGGCTTCAGCGACCTCTTTGAACTTTTCCTCGGCGGCTTTGTCCCCCGGGTTGCGGTCCGGATGGTACTTCATCGCCAAGCGACGGTAGGCTTTCTTGATCTCCTCCTCCGTCGCGTCCCGCGACACCCCGAGGATCTCGTAGTAGTCGCGCTTCTGCATGTCGTCCGTCAACCGAATGTGCCGCGCTCCTCACCAAAACCAACCGGACCCTACTTGCTCACGATCACCTTGGCGTGTCGCAACACGCGCTCATTCAACAGGTAGCCAGCCTGATGCTCTTCTACTACCGTGTTCGGATCCACCCCCTCTTTCTCCACCTGCATCAAAGCTTCGTGCTTCTCGGGATCAAACGGCTGGCCAACGGACTCGATCCGCTTCAGGCCCTGCTTTTCCAGCACGGCCATCAGCTTCTGATAGATCATCCGAACGCCTTCCACGAAGGCATCGAAGTTCTGCTGGTGTTCCTCGGCTGCCTTCAGCGATCGCTCCAAGTCGTCCACCACCGGCAGGATCTGCAAGATCAAGTCCGCGTTCGCGTTTTTCACCAGCTCGACAAACTCTCGCTGGGTACGCTTGCGATAGTTGTCGAACTCCGCAAGCTTGCGCATGTAGAGGTCGCGAAGTTCCTCAAGCTCTTTCTCTTTGTCTTGAAGAAGCTTTCCCTTCGCCGCGAGTTCTTGCTCAAGCTCCTTGATCGTACGTCGCTTCTTGCGCGAGGTGGTCTGCGGCTTCTCCGCGCTCACCGCCTCGGTATCCGGTTTCGCCTCCGGTTCGACCGACTGATCCTTCTGCTTCAGCTCGTCCACCGTCGCCTGATTCCGCTTGAGCACGACAATCCCCTCCTCGAGTGGCTACGAACCCATCACGTGCGGCAACGTCCTCGCCATGAAGTCTACCAGGGCTACTACTTTGGCGTAGGGCATCCGGGTCGGTCCGATCACTCCCAGCGTGCCCTTCAAACTCCCGACGCGATAGGTCGCAGTCACGAGGCTGCAGTTGCGCAGCATCTCTTCCTGGTTTTCCTCGCCGATGGTGATGGAGATCTGGCCTTCTTCCTCCCCCTCGCCTTCCTGAAGCACCTGGATGATGATTTCCTTGCTCTCCAGGAGCTCCAGGATCTTGCGCATCTTCTCGCGGTCGGAGAACTCGGGCTGTGAGAGGATATTTTGAGTCCCCGACACGTGGTAGTGGGATTCCGTGTCGAAGCGCAACACCTCGTCCGTGGTGCGCGCAAAGGTGTCCACCAGCTCCCGTTCCGTCTCGTCCAGGTCCCGGGTGCGCTCGATCAACTGCTCCTTCAGATCTTTGAGGCTCAGCCCGTGCAGGCGTTCGCTGAGCAGTCGGGCTGTGGCCTCCAGACGATGGTGCGGGATGTCGCTGTCGATCTCCATCAGCACCGTGCGCACAAGACCCGAGCGGACCGTCAGCACCACCAGGATCCTGCGGCTGGACACAGGCACCAGCTCGATGCGCTCCAGCACACCTTCCAGAAACCGGGGGGCAAGGACGACGCCGAGCTGGCTGGAGATCCGGCCCAGCAGGCGCGACGCCTTCTCCAAGATGATCTCCACGTCGCGGCTCACCGTTCGCAGGCTACGCACGATGGCCGCCTTCTCACCGGGCGACAGCTTTTCCCGGCGCATCAGGTAGTCGACGTACACCCGGTAGCCCAGATCCGTTGGCACGCGCCCGGCCGACGTATGCGGCTGTTTGATCAGGCCCTTTTCTTCCAAATCGGCCATGATGTTGCGCACCGTCGCCGGGCTCATGTTGAGCCGGTACTTCTTCGTCAAAAATCGCGACCCAACGGGGGTCGCGCTCTCAATGAAATTCTGAACGATCGACTCGAAGATGAGCCGCTCGCGAGGTGTCAGATCAGCGGCGGTAACCTGCATGCAGCATCACCTACCCTTCGCGCTCTATCAAATTCAAAAATAGTGATTTCTGGCCCGTTTGTCAAGGCAATTTTGGCAACTCTAAACTTTCCAATCACTTGAGGTACTTTCGTATGGCGAAGCCACTACCCAGCCATCCGAGCAGCCATCCCACGGCCACCACCACAATGTACCAACGCCGATCCACCACGATGAGATTCGGAATCTGAATCCTGGCCAGCTCAACCAGCAACCAGAGAAAGGCACTCCCCAGAAGCCCGCCCAGAATCCCCTCGATCATGCCGTGAACTACGAAGGGGCGACGAATGAAGCCAGCCGTGGCGCCCACCAGTCGCATGATCTCGATCACGTTGCTGCGCGCCATGATCACCAGCCGGATCGTATTCGCCACAAGCAGAATCGAGCCCAGACCAAGAACAGCGCCGATCACGAGACCGACCGCCGCCGCCATCCCGGCGTAGCGATCCAGAAAGCGCAACACGTCGCCCCGGTAGAGAACCTCGTCCACTCCCGAAAGTCTTTCGATCCGGGCCACGATTTCCTGCGCCGCCGCTGAGTTCTGGAACTGTCGGGCCAGCCGAATGCGAAATGACGCCGGCAGGGGATTTTCCTCGAGAATCGCCAGCACATCCTCGCCGAACGTCTCCTTGAACTCAAGCGCGGCCCGTTCCTTCGACACGAACTCCACCCCGGCCACGCCTCGGACCGCACGGATTTTCTCCTCGAGTTTCTGGGCCTGTTCGTCGGAGAGACCGGGGTCCAGGAAGACTTCGATCTGCACCCGGGAGCGCAGCTCGACCACGAGTTGCCCCAGATTCACCGCAATGATGGCGGACAGGCCCATCAGCACCAGGGCAAACGCCACCGTGAACACCGTGATGGCGCTCGCAAGACGCGCCCTGCGGAATCCCGCCAGCCCTTCCCGGATGCTGTACCAGAGACTCACCTTGTCATCCTGTCCGTGTCTAACCCGGCCCGTGAGTTCCTACGCAAGCGTGCGCCCGTTCTCGATGCGAACCACTCGCTTGCCGACACGCGACACGAGATCCACGTTGTGCGTCGCCATCAGAACCGCAGTCCCCTTCCGATTGATTCGGAGAAGCAGATCAACAATCATGTCGGCGCTTTGGCGATCCAGGTTGCCCGTGGGCTCGTCGGCAAGCAGGATGAGGGGTTCGTTCACCAAGGCTCGCGCCACGGCCACACGCTGCTGTTCCCCGCCAGAGAGCTCGTGGGGCATCTTGTTCCGCATGTGCGTCAGGCCCACCTCACCCAAAGCGCGGAGCACCCTCCGCTTGATCTCCTTCCGCTTGGCACCCGTCACCCGGAGCGCAAAGGCCACGTTCTCGAAAACGTCCCGGTCCGGCAACAGCCGGAAGTCCTGGAAGACCACCCCGAGCTGACGCCTCACGTAGGGGATATCCTTCGGTCTCACGTACAGGGAGTTGTATTTGCCCACAATCACCTGCCCTTCGGTGGGCAGCACGTCCATGTAGATCAGCTTCAAGACCGTGCTCTTGCCCGCTCCAGACGGCCCCACGAGAAAGACGAATTCTCCTGCGTCCACCGTCAGGTTCACACGGTGCAGCCCGTCGCCCGACGGGTAGAGCATCCGGGCGTTGTAGATTTGCACGACCGGACGTCGTACCGTCTCCCCGTTCACGTTCGCCGGCATACGAAATGCACCCTCAGCGAGTCTTCGGTCCCTTCCCGGAACGAGTAGTCGTCGTACATGCCCAGGAGCTCCAGCTCGCTCGCTTGCACCTGTTCCTTCACCAGCTCCAGCGGGCGGATCCACTGCCGGTGGACTTCGAGGAACGCTTCCTCCTCAAGCTCGCCCTTGCGGCCAATCAGGAACTCGTTCACCTGCAACCCGCTGTCGGGTTGGAAATAGCTCAGCCGCAGGAATTCGCTTTTCCCCACTCGGTCCCGTTCTTGGAACCCATCGAAATTCACGAGGGAATTCCGGACGGTGCAAACGTCGAAAATGAAGAGACCGCCCGGCCGCAGGACGTCCGCGACTGCAGCCAGAACGCGGCCGTAGTCCTCGAGCCGCTCCAGGTAATTGATGCTGTCGTACAGGCAAACCACCAGGTCAAATGGACCGCGGCAGCCGGGCCGTCGCATATCGGCCACCCACGACAGTCGGAAACCGGTCTTTCTGGATAGCTTGTTCTGGGCCACGTGAACCATCGGCGCCGAACTATCGCAGCCGAAGCCGAGATAGGCCTTACGCAGAAAATGGCCGAGGAAGCTCCCCGTCCCGCAGGCCAGATCGAGCACCCGACCGGTGGCAACCCCGTACAGATCAGCCACCTGACGAATGTATTTGGCCCAGCGCTTGTAGTTGACGTGTCGCATCACCCCGTCGTAGATAGGGGCGAGCGCCGTGTACGGGGGAACAGGGTGCACGATCTCCGGCTGCAGAACTTCGAGAATCCGCGCCGGTGCACGATCCTCCGACCTGTCTCGCTCAGCCTCCGAGCTCATCTCCGGTTCCAACGAGCTACGCACGACTCCTCGGATCCGATCCCGTAAGGCGTCAGGGGTTCCTCTGCCAATCGGTTTCCACCAGGACCTACGAGAAATGTTGCCAGCCGCCGGACGGCAGGTCCCGCACCACACCGCCCTCCTGCAGCTTCACACCCTCCTCGGGGGCTACAACCTCGCCCACTACCGTGAGGTCCAGTGAAAAGCGATCCTGCCACGACTCGCGCACTTCTTCCCAAGATGCCCTGGGCACTGCGAACAGCAGCTCGAAATCCTCTCCCCCGTTCAAAGCGTACTCGAGGGGGTCATCTCCAAACTCTTCGGCTACCTCCCGGGTGGCAACGTGAATGGGCACTTCTTCGGCCCGCACGACCGCACCAACACCACTCAGCCGGCAAATGTGGTGGACCTCACTCGAAAGCCCGTCGCTGATGTCGATCATCGTACGGACACCCGCCGTGTGCACGAGAAAACGCCCTTCATCCACGCGCGGCTCCGGGCGCAGATGCCTCTGCACGACGGGATCCTCGGCTCGCGGTCTACCCCCTCCGGCCAGCCGTCGCAGGCCCGCCATGGAACCGCCGAGGTCCCCGGTGACGACGAGTAGGTCGCCGGGCCTTGCACCCGCACGGGTGGCGAAGCGTCCGTCTTCAGCTTCTCCCACTAGGCTGAGCCCGAGGAACCACCGGTCCGGAGAAGAAGTCGTGTCACCTCCGACGATCGTCACCCCGTGCCGATCCGCAAGGGCTTTCATTCCCTCGTAGAATTCGAGCACCTGTCCGGAACTGGTGTCGCGCGGCACGGCCAGGTCCACAAAGGCGAACCGCGGTTTGCTGCCCATGGCCGCCAGATCGCTCAAATTCGCGGCCATCAGCCGCCAGCCCACGTCGAACGGACTGAAGTAGTCGAACCGGAAATGGACGTCCTGCACGAAGGCGTCGGTTGTCACGACCAGGGCAGCATCGCCGAAACGCAGCACGGCGGCGTCGTCGTCGATGCCCAGCAGAACATCAGGGTCACGGCGGGCCACAATCCGTTTGATGCGCTCAATCAGGCCGAATTCACCGACATCGCTGAGGCGCATCGTCTCAGCCCACGTGGACCCAGACCCGCCGGCTACGGGGTCCGTCGAATTCGCAGAAGAAGATCGCCTGCCAGGTGCCGAGCATCAGCCGGCCACCGTGCACGATTACGTGCTGCGACGCGCCCAC
The DNA here is from genome assembly GCA_964464205.1 of uncultured Cytophagia bacterium. Lineage (GTDB taxonomy): Bacteria > Zhuqueibacterota > Zhuqueibacteria > Oleimicrobiales > Geothermoviventaceae > Zestofontihabitans. Next base: position 2,445 of record CAYXFI010000060.1, on the reverse strand, counting down.
GAGGCTGGACTTGATGTGGGCGTCGGAGTTGCCTTCGAGGTGGGAGTAGTTGTCGTAGGGAGGTACAAGCTCGTGCAGCTTGTGAAGGATGTCGCGGACCACGCTCGGGTCCGCACCCTCGTTGATCGTAATCCCGGCGGTCGTGTGCGGCACGTAGATCACGCACACCCCCTCCTGCACGCCGGACTCGCGCACAACCCGCTGGATCTCAGAAGTGATGTTGATGAACTCCTCCCTCTGCCGGGTGCGTACCGGAATCTCCGCGAACGTGCCCATCAGGTCTTCCTTTCCTTCTTCCGAGCCGCAGGAAACAGAACGTTGTTCAAGATCAACCGATACCCGGGTGAATTCTTGTGCAGCGCCAGGTTCGTGGGTGGATCGTAGACGTAGTGTTGGTAGTCCTCGGGATCGTGACCGGCGAGAAACGTGAAAGTCCCCCGCCCCACGTTGCCGTGGATGTATTTGACCTGCGGAGTCCCCTCGGCCTCACCCAGGATCACCACCGACTTCTTGATCTTGTCCCTCCGGAAGCCCGTCGTCTGGCCCATGAACCCCTTGATCACATTGGTGTGATCTTGCGTCAGCATCGTGGGGACGGGGTCGTATTTGGCCGAGAATTCGAAAAGGGTGAAGTAGTCGGCCTCCGGTCCGCGCAGCACGGGCGCGTAGTTGGGCGGGTAATCGATGTCGCTGAATTCGTAGACCATCGGATCGAGGATCAGCGTGAAATTGGTGAAGGCGAAGGTCTTGCTGAAATCGAGCCGGGCCTGGCAATCCGGATCCGGCGGGTCGCCATCGAACACCGCCGGCACGATGTCCACCCCTTCCGCGGCAAGCGCGATGTCAATCGTATCCGTGGCGGAACACATGGCGAACAGAAATCCCCCCTGCAGCACGTACTGCTTGATAGCCCGGGCCACCGCCTTCTTCAACTCGGACACTTTGCGAAACCCGAGGCGGTGCGCCATTTCCTCATTCCGCTGCACCTCCTCCTGGTACCAGGCGGCGTTGCGGTAGCTCGCGTAGAACTTCCCGAACTGACCGGTGAAGTCCTCGTGATGCAGGTGCAGCCAATCGTAGTTCTCCAGCTCGCCCGCCAGAACCTCGGCGTCCCAGAGGGTCGTGTAGGGAATTTCGGCGTACGTCAGCGCAAGCGTAACCGCGTCGTCCCATACCTGACGGTTCGGCGGCGTGTATACGGCGATGCTGGGGGCCTTCTCCAGCAGAATCCGTTCCATGTTGTTCGCTTCGATGGTCGCGTACACCTGGGTCACTTCGGCCGCCCCCAGCACACTGAAAGCCACCCCCCGCAGGCGGCACTCGCGTTCCACCGAAGGGTGGTAGTCCATCAGGAAACTGCCGCCGCGGTAGTTCAGCAGCCACTCGACATCGATCCCCTGTTCCAGCGCCCAGTACGCGACACCGTAGGCCTTCAGATGGTCCGTCTGGTTGAGATCCATGTAGATGAGGATCTTCTGCGCGTGCGCGGCCCCGGTCAGGAACAGGGCCGTCAAGCCCAGGCCGACGGCGTTACGCACAGCCTTCCAGCCGAACATTTCAGCTCTCCTCGGGCTGCCTCTCGACGTCGATGGCCTTGATGAACGCCTCGATTTCCTTCAGCGCCTTGGTCTCTTTCTCCTCGGGATTGTCGCCGCCGGTGTAAGAGATGTGGAAGGTGAGAGCGTTGAGCTTTTCGTCGAGGTCTACACCCCAATTGAACCGGTAGTCCAGCACCCCCAGCCGGTGAATCCGGCGCAGAACATCTTTGGCATCCAGATGCTTGATGTAGAAAGTCTTGACCATTTCGGTTCTCCTGTGCCTGAACGGCGTGTTCCACTCGGCGCTTCAGCTCTTCCGCTCCAGTTCTCGGAGCCGCCTGCGCGCAGGCTCAAGATAAACACTTTTCGGATAGTTTGTCAACAGCATTTCCAGAGCGCGCCGCGCACCCTCGAGATCTCCCGTCGCCTCCAGGCACGAGCCCAGACGCCACAGAGCAGCGTCCGCAAGCAGGCTTTCGGGAAAACCTTCCACCACCCGCCGAAAGGCTTCGGCAGCTTCCTGGTCGTCGCCGGACGAATCGGCCATGACCCCGAGCTCAAACCACAGTCGATCGGCAAGCGGCGAGGCCGGATTTGCCTCCAGCGAACGTCGGAGCGCCGCCATCGCCGAATCCGCCTCTCCAGTGCGAAAGCGCAGACGGGCCTCCGCCAGGGTCCGCAAACCTGCCGGGTCGAAGGTCCGTCCGGCACGGATCAGCAGCATCAGGTCGATGGCGTCGTTTGCGTACTGGCCCTCCCCCTTGTCTGGACTCTCAGGCCGGGAGAGATCCTCCAAAAGTGCCAGTGCAGAGTCCCATTGGGCCCGGTAGAACAGGATCTGAGCCAGTTCAAAACGAGCCTCCTCGCGTAGTTCCGGGTGCTTACGACCCGCAAGCTCCGCCACCCT
>CAYXFI010000059.1:0-14737 GCA_964464205.1 uncultured Cytophagia bacterium | reverse complement strand
GACGGCGCGTCTGTTCACGCAGTTCTCTGCGCGGCCTCTGTGCCCTCGGAGCCTCCGTAGTTTGTCTGCGCTTTTCCGCAAGGCTACTGGAGCGACCCTGTGCCAGCCACCGATGTTGACCTGAGCGGAATGGGATTCAGGTCGAGGTCCCAGTCCAACGGGTATTCGGTCTACTCTGGCCCGTGCGTGTACGCGCGCTCCGCGACGGTGCGGTTCATCCCCCTTTTTCACAAGTCTCCCGCTATCCCGCACGACGTCGGTTGTTTTTGGGGCGCTTTTTTGGTAAATTGAAGTTGGTCGGGGCGGCGCAGACCGGAACGAACGCGAGGGCCGCAATGGGAATCTCCCCCGCAAGTGTCAGCGAGCCGCGGTTGGCTTTCTCCACTTTGGCTTGTCCAACTTGGGCGCTGAAGCAGATTCTGACCTCCGCCCGGGAGTGGGGATATGCCGGTGTGGAGCTGCGCGGTTTGCTGGATCAGGTCGACGTCACGCTTCGTCCGGAGTTTCGGGGACAGGGACTGGACGAGACCCGCTCCCTGCTGAAGGGAACGGGCATCCAGGTGTGCGTGCTGGGCTCGTCCGTACATCTGATTGGACATGCGAGCGAAGCTGCTAGGGAACGGGAGCTTGAGGAATTCAGGCGCTTCGTTGATTTGTCACGGGCGCTGGGCGGCGTTCCGATACGAGTGTTTGGCGGGACGCGTCCGGAAACCTTGGGTGAAGAGGAGGCGGCGCAAGTCGCTGCTGCCCAGCTGGATAGCCTCGCGGCGGAGGCGGCTCCGGCGGGTGTCGATGTGCTCGTGGAGACGCACGACTCATTCGTACTTGGAAGCCAGCTCGCCCCAGTACTAGAGGCCTGTTCCGCTCCCAACGTGGGCGTCGTGTGGGACGTGTTCAACTCCCAGATCCCGAGAGCGGAGTCGCCGCGTGAGACGTACGAGCGGCTGCGGCCGTACATCCGGCACGTGCACGTGAAGGACGGGATATTCCGAGACAGCCGATACGAGTACACGCAACTGGGAAGGGGAGAGATCCCGTATCGCGAGGTTTTCAGTTGGCTGCGAGAGGACGGATACGCCGGCTGGTTCTCTGTGGAGTGGGAGAAACGGTGGCATCCCGAGCTGGCCGATCCGGAGGACATCCTGCCGCAGTACGCCCGGGAGTTACACAGGCTGCTCGCGGTCGGCTAAGATGCGGCGCGGGCATGGAGAGCTCACCTTCGGGTTTTGATTGCGGTGCGGAGAATTTGGGAAGAAAGAAATGCTTGGCTGATAGGCGGCGTCGTTCTGGGGCTCACGATTGCCTTCGCTCTGGATGATTGGCTCATCGTGCTGCTGGTGCGCGAGCTTCGCCTGGGCATTGCCTCCGACGTCGCTCTTTTGATGGCTGCAGCTGCGCTGACGGTCACCAATGCGATGCTGGCACTGGCCGTCTACCGGGCGATGCGCCGTAGACCGGCGTCCGGCCCCGACGGCTTGGTTGGAGAGGAAGGGCGCGCCCTCCGAGCATTCCGCTCCGTCGGGCAGGTACGAGTGCATGGCGAAATCTGGCGAGCTGTGGCGGCGCGACCCATCCGGAAAGGGGAGCGAGTTCGGGTGATCGGCGTCCAGGGACTCACCCTGCACGTGGCGCCGGAACCCCGCCGGTCGTAGCCACAACTCACCCGGCTGCTGAGGGATCGGGTAACTCAAGGTCGTGCAGGATTCATTCTCGCGTGGATTCTCGGGGCAGTACCTCGCGGAGGACAAAGTGGCGCAAATCCTGGAGTGGGACCGTTTGAAAGCCGGTGAGCCGGAGGGCGAGGCTGAGCTGGAAGTCGCGGCGTACGGCGAAAGGCAGGCACGGCCCTCACCGGAGTGGGCGAAGCGGGCCATCGTGTACGAGATCTTCCCGCGCGTTTTCAGCCCCGAGGGAACGCTAAGGGCGGTCACGGCTCGGCTGGAGGAGATAGCCGATCTGGGCGTGAACACCATCTGGCTCATGCCCATCCATCCGATTGGCCGGAAGGGACGGAAAGGAACGGCGGGTTCGCCTTACGCGGTGCGGAATCATTTGGAGTTGCATCCCCAGCTCGGCACCAAGCAGGATCTGCGTGAGCTGGTGGAAGAAGCACATCGGCTGGGGCTGCGCGTCCTCCTGGATTTCGTGGCCAGCCACTGCGCCACTGACCACGTGGAGCTCGCTCGTCATCCGGACTGGTGTGTCAGGGACGAACGGGGCGATCCCGTGAGTCGAGTGCGGAGCTGGACGGACGTCGTCGATCTGGACCTGACCAACCGAGAGGTCCGCGAGTACCTCTGGTCGGCGTTGCTGTACTGGGTCCGGGAGTTCGACGTGGACGGGTACCGCTGCGATGTGGCTGGTCGTGCTCCCCTTGACTTCTGGGAAGAGGCGCGGGATCGGCTGGAGCGTGTCAAGCCCGACGTCTTCCTGCTCGCCGAGTGGTCCAACCCGGCGCTTCACCTCAAGGCTTTCGACGCGACGTACGACTGGCGTTTCTACTGGTCGCTGCTGGACGTGCGGAGGGGCAAGCTGGCCGCATCCGAAATGCTGGATGGTCTCGTCACCAGGGCCCGACGCTACCCGAAGGGAGCCCTGCGCTTCCGGTTCTTGGAAAACCACGATGAGAAGCGCGCGGCGGAAGCGTTCGGCCTGGACGCCCTTGAACCCTACGCCACGGCACTGTTCACGGTGGGCGGCATCCCGATGCTCTACAACGGACAGGTGGAGGGCGACACCGAGCGACCCTCGTTGTTTCAGAAGTGCACGATCCGACAGGAACCGCTCCAGCCTTTCATCCCGAGACTGTACCGGAAGCTGATCGCCATGCGGAACGAAAACCCGGTGTTCGCCCAGGGGGGGCTGATCCCGCTCGAGAACAGCGTGCCGCGGCGAGTTCTGAGCTACGCGCGGCTGAGCCAGACCGGGGCGGCGCTCGTCGTGCTCAACCTGCACAACCACAAAACGGACGTTCGGGTGCAACTCCCAGAGGCCATGCGGAAAGGGCGCGAGAATTGGATGTTCGCGGATCTCGGTTGGCAGAAGCTCAGAATTTTCCGCAAGCCGGAATTGTTCTTCGAATTGGAGCCCTACGAGTCGGTGGTGTTCGTCGGGGAACCGGAATAGCCTCCGCGGGCCTGAGGCGGAGGCCCGGACAGGGATGGCGAGAGCCTCCTCGGCCATGCCCGCGGGTTGGTTCTTCGAGCCTGAGTCGGCATGCGGCCGAGCATGCCCAGCGGGCCTGACCGCTGCGCTCGGAGATGATAAAGTGGACGCGTGGCGAGTTCAGGCAGGCCGACGAAAGAGCGTGAGCGAGTGCTGCGCCCGAAGAGCTCCGAGAAGGAGCGGCGAGACCCTCCGGATTGGTGACAGGAACTTCCCTTCTCCCGGTTCGTTGCAAACAACGGAATTCGGTGGCGTGACGGGCCGCGGAGAGCGCGCCGTGGTCGCGAGCCTGCGGCGCTGTTTGCTTTGGTTACCTGCGTCGAGGAATCGGTTGAGAGCGTTAGATTCGCATTAGTTCCGGAGGGAGTGATCCGTGGAGAGACGTCGATTTCCCCGATTCACACTTTCCAAGGACATCACTCCCATCCTCGAGGGTTGGGAGTACGTGCCCAACGAGATTTCCGTCCGGCGCATCCGTGGGCTGGACGGAAAGGACAAGATCCAGGTCCGCATCGATCTTGGTTTGATGCAGATGGAGCTCGACGGCCGCCCGGATGGACTGCGTCCGCACGGTAAGGAGTCCCTCCTCGACCACTTTGAGTCGGTTGTGCTGAGCCAGTTGCAGAAGTACGGCACGGACGAGAACTTCCAGCTCAACGAGGACGATCTGCTGAACCTGCAACGCGAAGCGATCCAGTACTACCACCGGTACATCAGTCTTCTGCACCTGGGCGACTACGACCGGGTGATTCGCGACACCGAGCGGAATCTCCGCCTGTTCGATTTCGTGAAGCGATACGCTCCCACCGACGATGACAAATGGTCTTTCGACCAGTACCGGCCCTACGTGCTGATGGTGCGCGCCCGTGCGAAGAGCTTGCGGGCCCTCGAACAGAAGGATTACCAGGCCGCCCTGGAAGCCCTGCAGGAAGGTCGCTCGCTGATCGAGGACTTCTACCGCGAGTACGGAACGGAAGAGGAGATGCTGGAAAGCTCGGAGCTGGAGACGATCCAGGAGTGGGAGGAGCAGATCGAAAAGGAGCGGCCGCTGAGCGCTCGGGAACGGCTTTCGCGGGAACTGGAGGAGGCGATCCGACGGGAGGACTACGAGAAAGCGGCGGAGATTCGGGATCAGCTTCGCAAACTGGACCGGGCCAGGGAGGTAGATTGAGTTTGGAAGGAGGAGGGCATGCCCCTCGGCGAACGTAGGGTGGCCATTCTGATCGCGGACAAGTTCCAGGACGAAGAGGGTACGGAACCGCGGGACTTTCTGAAGCGGCACGGCGTGCAGGCGGAGTACGTGGGTCTGAAGAAGGGCGAGCTGCGCGGGAAAAACGGGCGGAAGACGGTGACGGTGGATCGCACGATCGACGAGGTCTCGCCCGCCGACTACGACGCGCTGGTCATCCCGGGTGGCTCGGCGCCGGAAAGACTCCGGATTGACGAGAGGGTGTTGAGGTTCGTCCAGCTTTTCTGGGAGAGCGGCCGACCCGTGGCTGCCATCTGTCACGGCCCCCAAGTGCTGATTTCGGCGGGACTCTTGAACGGGAGACGCGCTACTTGCTATGTCGGCATTCGGGACGATGTGAAGCTGGCCGGCGCGGAGTACGTGGACGAACCTGTGGTCCGGGACGGACAACTCATCACGTCCCGTGTTCCTGCGGACCTGCCCCAGTTCAACCAGGCCTTATTGGAAGCCCTGAAAGAGCTCGACGAGAGATCCTCAGAGCTAACGCTCCCCGAGAATCCCCTGGAGGCGTTGCGCGTGGCGATTTCTCGCGAGAAGGGCGCGCACGATTTCTACCTCGAGCTGTCAGGTCGCTTCGCAGAGGAACGGCTTCGAAACAAGTTCCGCTATCTCGCGTCGATCGAGAAAGGGCACTGGGAGGATCTCAGCGCGCTCTTTCGGTCCATTTCGGGCGGGAAGGAACCCGAGCTGCTGGAGCGCGAGACGGAAATCTCTGCGGATCTGGATCTGGGGAATGCGGAACCCTCTGCGATAACCCGGGTGGCCATGGAGGCCGAGCAAAAGGCCTACGAGTATTACAAGCGGGCGGCCGAGAAAGCGAGGAGTCCCCGGGTGAAAGAGATGTTCAGCCTCCTGGCTGCGGAAGAGCTGGAGCACAAGCGGCTCCTCGGAGTGGACTACGCCGCGGAGACGGGTGGCCGCACGTTCCAGATGGCCACGTTCTTCGACGTGCCGCCAGGAATGGAAGACCTGTGGTGATCCGCCTAGCGGTGAGGTTGGAGTGAGCCCGGGGGATCGGTTCCTCCGAGTCGAGCAAGACCCTCCGGTGAAGACGCCCCGCCTAACTCAGTTTTTCTCCTTTTCCGCTTCGCTCTGAGCCAAGAGCTGGGTGAGCCAGCGGACTTTTTCCTTCCGCGGCCGCAAACCGTCGATCAGATCGCTCAACTTCGTCTGCTCGAGCATGTCCCACATCACCGCTTCCACGCGGTTCATCACGCTGCGGATCTCGCAGTCATCCCCCAGAGCGCAATTGCGCCGGTCCTCAAGGCACCGAAAGAGCGGCGCTTCGCCTTCAATGGCCGCAACGATCTGGCGCAGACTGATCTCGGACGGCGGCCGGGCCAGCGCGAAGCCTCCCTTCGCACCGCGGTAGGAGATGACGACCCCCGCCTTGGCGAGCTGCTGGAACACCTTCGCCAAGTAGGTTTCCGACACGCCCTGCGCTCGCGCCACTTCACTCACCAGGGTGACTTTCCCTTTCGGCTGCAGGGCGAGGTAAATCAGGCTGTGGATGGCATACTCGGTACTGAGAGAGAACTGCATGCGATCCTCGTCGGGTCTTGCTGGGGAAAAACCGGAGTTTGTTTATCCTAATTTAGAGCCGGAGCCAGCCAAAATCAACGGTTTTCTCGTCCAGCAGCTCGTCCGTCCTGTGCCCGAGGTTGGGGCGGGTTCCCCGAACGAGTTGGTAGGCTGGTCCGCGGACCGACCGCCGCCGGACGCGAATCCACCCGCACCTGTCGAGGTAGCTGGACGGCCCCCTGCTCGGGATGAACACGAATCGACGGTCGTCCCGGTCGGACGACCGGGACAGGCAAAGTTAGCCGACCGACGTTTGATCTCCGGTCGCGTGGCGCCCAAGCCGTTTCCGGGTCTCGAGACTGTCGAGAACCGTATCTGCGGGGGCACGTCCTCGATGCGTATTTGTACACGGCGCCGTAGTCGGATTCCCCGGGGCTGCTTCTTGTAGAGAGTGGGACGCTCTGGTGCGTCCCGCGAGCGCATGGATTCGGAGGGACGCGCTCCTGCGCGTCCGGGTGTCTCTTCACCGAAGGCCTTGCAGTTCCGAGGTGTCGGTGGAGTACTCCCTGAATCCGTGGGAAAAACCCAGGGCGGATTTTCCGCTTGCCCTGTGCGCTGGTGGCGCAGTAACTTCCGGTGGCATATGGCCGTTTCGTATGGGTACGCTGGCCCGCCTGTGCGAGAAGAGATCGGTCGCAGGTGGTCCCTATTCTGTCTTTTGCTGGGATGGACATCGCGCTGCGGAGTTGGAGCGCTGGGACGACGGAGTCCCCTTGGGGTTCCTCAGAGGCCAGAAACGGGAGGGCGGTTTGGACTGGTTCGTGAACGGAGGCTGGCAACGGGTGGCGGCCGCCGTGTCCATCTTCGTCGCCGCTGTGATCATCGCACAGGTGGCCGCCTGCCTGGTCCGTCGGGCGGGGAGGCGCCGCGCCGTGGTCGAACATCGTGTGTTTCGGCTCCTGGCGGGTTCGGTGAACGTGGCGGTGATCCTGGTTGGCCTGATCTCGGCTCTGGGCACGCTGGGCGTGAACGTGGCCGCACTGGTAGCAAGCCTCGGATTGACGGGACTGGCCGTCGGGTTGGCGCTGAAGGATGCCATTTCCAATCTGATCGCAGGGCTGCTGATCGTGCTGTACAAACCCTTCGATCTTGGCGACGTGCTGGAGGTGGCGGGTTCCCGCGGCAAAGTGGCTGACATCAACATGCGGTACGTGACGCTGGAGACCGAGGAGGGGCACGTATTGGTGCCGAATCAGAACTTTCTCACGATGGTGGTCAAAAGACGCGATCGGACGGAGAATCGAAAAGCCGGAGGGAAGGAATGAAAGTGAGTAAGTGTCTGGGATGGCTTGTGGCCGCTCTGGCGAGCGTGCTGAGCGTGTCGGTTTCGGTGGGGCAACCGCTGCTGGGCGGTGTAGCCCGCGTGAACCTGACCCCTCCCCTGGAGTGGAAATACAGCCTCGGCGGTTACGGTGCCCGGATGAGCAAACCCGCGGAGGGCATTCACGATTGGATCTGGGCCAAGGCTCTCGTCCTGAAACAGGGGGAGACGAGATTCGTCCTAGTGACGGCAGATATTCTCGCTTTTCCGCCCACATTCAAACCGAAACTCGTGGAGCGGCTGAAGTCGCAGGGCTGGGGCCCTGAGAACATCATGCTGCTGCCAAGCCACTCCCACGCGAGCTTGGATATGTCGGCCATCAACAGCAACAACGTGCTGAACTTGCCCCAAATTGGTATCTACGACCCCCGACTGGAGAGCTTCGTGCTGGACAAAATCGAGCAGGTGATACGGGAGGCGAGCGCCCAGCTCCAACCCGTGCTCGTGGGTACGTTGGTCGACTCGCTTCAGGGTCTCAACCGGAATCGGCGGGGTGATGGGATCACGGATCGGGCCCTGACCGTCACACGGATCGACCGCGAAGACGGGACGCCCCTGGCGGTCCTGGTGAACTGGACGGCGCATCCCACGATCATGAGCGACGAAGACATGCTAGTCTCGGCCGGTTGGCCCGGCGTGCTGCAGAGGGAACTGGAGGTGTGGATCGGGGGAGGGATCACCGCGATGTACTACAACGGGGCTGAAGGAGATCAGTCGCCAGCGGGAGCGGTTGGCGGCAGTCACTACGAACAGATCGAGGACTACGGGCGGAAGATCGCAAAGGAGTGCTTGGCGCTGTACCGGCGGATCGAGGTGGAACCAGAGGCGCCCTTAGCCTGCGCCTACGGGACGATCACCCTTCCAGAGCGGCAGGCGCACCCCCAATTTGCGCTCACTGGGGGCGCGGAGTACGGTCTCACCGACGAGAAAATGAGGCTGCTGCTGGACACGATGGTGCCCGCCCGGGTCGGATTGAACGTGGTTCGGATCGGCGAGCTCGTGATCGCGGGAGTGCCGGGCGAGATGATCGCATCGCTTGGACTGCGGATCAAAGAAGAGCTGAAACGCGCTGGCGTGCCGTTCCCGACGATCGGTGGCCTGGCGAACGAGTGGATCAGCTACATCCTCTCCCCTTCGGAATACCGGGAAGGGGGCTACGAGGCCAGCGTGAGCTTCTACGGTCCGGAGCTCGGTCCCACGGTCGTCGAAGGTGTGCTGTCGGTTGCTTCTGAGCTCCTCCGGACCCATTGAGAAGGGCGAGGCAGGGCCGGAACCTGCGTTGCGCCCGTGCGGGGGGCCGTCCGGGCGTCGTGGGTGCGCGACCACCTAGCAGCGGGGACTGCGGCAATTTCTTCTTGAATGTGTATCGGGGGTTGCCTAATTTGGCGCCGGTTTGGTAGAACCGACCGCGGCAGAGTGCCCCAGGGCGAGGTCTTCTCCCCTCGGGAGATCCCGCTTCATCCGGCTTCCGTGGCGCAGCACCGGTGATTTTCCGTGCGATCCGTCCCTGGAATAGCGCCTTTGACACAGCCATCTCTGCGCCAGAACCTTGAAATCAAGTTCCGTGTACCCGACCTTCGTGCAGTGCGTGAGAAGGCGCTGGGCATCGGCGCGACCTACGGGTGGAAGAGGTCCCAGGAGGACATTTTCTTTCGCGTGCGGCGCGGACGACTGAAGCTCCGCCTGGAAGGCGACCGCGCTGAACTCATCGCCTACTTCCGGGATGACCTACCCGAAGCCCGGGAAAGTTCGTTCGTGATCGTGCCTTGCCCGGATCCTACGGCGATGCGTTCCGCGCTGTCAGCTACGCTCGGCGAGATTGCCACCGTTCGGAAGCGCCGCGGACTCTACCGGTGGCGCAACGTGCGGATCCACTTTGACGAGGTAGAGGGCCTGGGCCAGTTCGTGGAGCTCGAGTCGGTGGTTTCCGCCGGGGTCGATTTCGCTGAAGCCCGGCGGAACCTGGAGACGGTGCGGACCGCCCTCGGCCTGGACGCGGCGCAACCGGTGCCAGTCGCCTACGTCGATCTGCTGATCGCTTCGCGTGAAGGCGCAGGTTGAGGATGCTCCAGCCCGAGAAATACCGTTCGCTGATGGAGGAGGCTCGCCGTCGGCTGGAGATCGCGGAATCCTTCCGCGAGCCGGACCGCGTGCCCATTCAGATCAGCGTGGCGGGTTCCTATTTCTGCAGCCTATTCGACTACAACATTCGCGATTTCTACCTCGATCTCGAGCTGAACATACGGGCGCAACTGGAGGGGCTGGAATGGGTCTTCGAGGAACTTCGCGACGACAGGCCCGAACTGTTCGTACAGGTGGATCTGGGACCGGTGTACGAGGGACTCTACTTCGGGGCGGAGATTGAGCGTCCGGATGGGACGTCCCCCTGGATTGTGCCGTTCTTGGAGGACCGCGAGGACATCGAACGACTGGAAATCCCGGACCCCGCCCAACATCCGGAAGTCCAGCGGGTCTACCGGCTGTACGAGCAGGCGACGGAGATGGTCAGAAAGATGGGCCTGGACGTGGAGGTGCGGGGCGGTTTCACCATCCATCCGCCGCTGTCGGCGGCCTGCGCCGTGATGCAGCCTGAGAAGGTCTATTCGCTCTTCTTCGATGACCCCGACACACTGCGCCTCCTCTTCGACAAGATGTTCGAAGCGTTCTGCAAGCTGCAGGACTACAAGGATAGCTATTTCGGCACCAAAACGACCTACCTGGCCCTCGCCGACGACAATTCGGCTTTCATTTCCGACGAGATGTACCGGCGCTACGTGTTGTCGTACAACTTGGCCCTGTACGAATGCTACGGGAGGGAGGGCCGTTTCCTCCACGCCGACGGCCCCAACGATCATCATTTCAAGACGTACGCCGAGATTCTGAGACTCACCAAAATGGACATCGGGGGCTGGAGCAGCTTGGAGCGGGCCAAGAAAGACATGGGCGGCAAGGTGGTGATTTCCGGAGGGTTGAACAACCGGGATTTCTACGAGGGATGGCCCCGGACGAAGGCCGCCGTCGAAAAGGCCATCGATGTTGGGGCTCCGGGAGGGGGTTTCATCATCGCGATCGGCGGGGAGACGTACCCGGGCGTGCCACCGGAACTCCTTTGCCGGGCGGTGCAGTACGCGAAAGAATACGGACGGTACGATCAGGTCCGCGCACGGCTCGCATCCGCGACGGTCACGAGCGAAGAACCAGAGGCTGAGGTCGACCGATGACGGACCGGGAGCGGTGGCACAGGGTCTTTCGCTACCAGTCCGTGGACCACATTCCCGACATGGAGTTCGGCTACTGGGAGGATACCCGCAGGGAATGGCGCTCTTGCGGTTTTCCCGATTGGATCGACAGCCACGAAGAAGCGGAGAGGTTCTTCGGGCTTTGCCGACGGAACAAGTTGCCCGTCTCCGTCGGGATCTTCCCGCCCTTCGAGGACAAGGTGTTGCGCGAGGACGGCGACTACCTGATCAAGCAGAACGAAGAGGGCGTAATCGTTCGGGTCAGGAAGGACGACCCCAAGGGATCCATTCCGTACTACGTGAAATATCCCATCGAGACGCGAGATGACTGGGAGCGCTTCAAGGAACGTCTGGATCCGGATACTCCAGGCCGTTATCCCGACAACTGGGACGACCTGTGCCGCTGGACGCACCAGAGCCAGGAGCCAGTGGGCATCGAACTGGGCAGCCTGTTCGGGTGGCTGCGCAACTGGATGGGCTTCGAGCGCATCTGCCTCACGCTCTACGATGACCGCGACTGGATCGAAGAGATGATGGACCACCTGGTTGAGCTGACTCTCCGGGTGATCCCGCGGGCCCTGTCGGAGGCGCGACTCGACTTCGGGGCATTCTGGGAAGACATGGCTTTCCGGAACGGCCCGATGATCTCGCCCCAGATGTTCCGCGAGATGCTGACGCCGCGGTACAAGCGGATCACGGATTTTTGTCGAGGATACGGCCTGGAACTCTTCTACGTGGACTGCGACGGCAACATCCTCGACGTGGTGGAGGGGTGGCTGGAGGGTGGAGTGAACATCATGTTTCCGCTCGAGGTGCGCGGCGGCACCGACCCGGTTGAGGTTCGTCGGCGTTTTGGTCGGCGCGTCCTCCTCATGGGCGGAGTCGACAAGACGAGGCTGATCGAGGGCAAGCAGGCGATCCGTCGAGAGATTCGACGGCTGGAGCCTCTCGTCGCCGAGGGAGGCTACATTCCTCACGTGGATCATCGGGTGCCCCCCGATGTACCCTACGAGAACTACCTGTACTACCTGAAAGTGAAACGCGAGGCGTTCGGGATTCCGGAGCCTGCTGGTTACCGGGAGCGCGTCCTCGAACCTTTCTTCCGCGCCACGGGGAGGGGAGACCCCGATCTCTAGGGTGGACGGCTCACACGTCCGAGTGGCGCCCACGGAGAAAGGGAATCCCCCATTCGAGGGATGACTCAGTAGTGTGCGCGAGGGACGATCATGCTCCATCGCCAGCGGTTGGTAGTGGCCTTGCTCGCAGTTTTCGCTCTGGGTTGCAGCCGCGAGCCTTGCCTGCCTCTGCGCCACTACTACGCTTACGACCGCGGCCTGCCCCTGGAAGCTGACATCGACACACTCTGGCAGAGGAATGCTAAGCTCCGCTTGCACGTGGCCTACACCTCTGTCCACGACTGCCGCGTGACCGCTCTCTGGACGCTGCCCCGGGTGCGCGAAGCTCCCATCCCGGCCATCATCGTTCAGCACGGCATTGGCGACAGCAAGGAAGTCGATTATGTGGAAGCGGCGGACAGCGTGTTCACGGCGGCCGGTTTTTCGGTTTTCCGGATCGACTTTCAGTACCACGGCGAACGGCGGAGAGCGGGTCGTACGGTACGCTTCGACCGGGGCCTGCCCTACACGGCTCGCGACGCCTGGGTACAGACGGTGTTCGACCTCCGTCGGGCGGTCGACTTCCTCGAATCACGTCCGGAAATTGACCCGGCGCGCACGGGCTACCTTGGGATCAGCCTCGGCGGGATCACGGGCGGCGTGTTCGTGGCTGTGGAGCCGCGCGTGGAGGCTCCGATTCTGGCCCTGGCGGGCGGGGGACTGCGTTTCCTGCTGCGGGGGCGGGCCTTCACGGACAGTGTACGCCGGATGTTCGACCCCATCGAACCTTTGAATTTCATCAGTTGGGTCTCGCCGAGGCCGCTTCTGTTCATCAACGCGAAGCAGGACGAGGTGATACCTCAGGCGGCCACGGTACTTCTGTACCAGCAAGCGCGGAAGCCCAAGTACATCTGGTGGTACGAAGGGCGTCACCGCACGGTGCCGGTTTGGACCATCATGCGAGATTGCGTCGCCTGGTATCGGTCGATCTTCGAAGGCCGAGAGCCCCCGTCGCGGCCGCCGAGCCAGGGGTAACTGGGTTCACAATCTTCGGCCGGAGCAGCACGGGGCCCCGCGGACCGAAGCTGCAGGCGATGGGTTGGCGTTGCGATCGCCCGGGGACTCGCACTGGGTCGAAAGGTGGGGAAAGTCGATTTGAAGCCTGGGACCGGAGTTTCATCGCGGATGCAGAGCAGATCCCGTACCGAGAAGGCGCTCTACCTGATCGCCAATGCCCACATCGACCCCGTGTGGCTGTGGGACTGGCGCGAAGGGGTGCGAGAGGTGTTCGCCACCTTCGCTGCCGCCCTTGACCTGATGGATGAACATCCCGCGTACAAATTTGCGGCGAGCTCGGCCGCTTTCTACCGATGGGTTGAAGAACTGGATCCGGATCTTCTGGCAGGGATCCGCACGCGGCTTCGCGAAGGGCGCTGGTCCGTGGTCGGGGGATGGTGGGTCGAACCGGACGCCAATCTACCTTCTGGCGAGAGCTTGATCCGTCACGGCATCTACGGAAAGCGGTACTTGCGGGAGACGCTGGGCTGGAACGTCCCGATCGGGTTCAATCCCGACACGTTCGGTCACCCCGAGGGCCTGCCCAAGATCCTGCGGGCGTTGGAGCAGGACGTCTACTTCTTCATGCGTCCGGACGAACGGGAGAAAGGACTTCCCGCCCCGGTTTTCCGCTGGCGCTCGGCCGACGGCTCCGAGGTGCTGGCCGTGCGTATCTTGGAGGGCTACGGCACCGACGGCCCCCCGCTCCGGGGCAAGATCGGACGCCTGCGGAACCGTTTGCTCAGCGGCGATTTGCCCGCGCTGGCGTGCTTGTACGGAACCGGTGATCACGGGGGCGGACCAGCTCGGGAAACTCTGCGGATTCTGGACGAGGCAAGCCGTGAGCTGGACGTACCGCTGATCCACGCAACTCCGGACGACTACGCCGACCTCCTGCGCCAGACGGCCGGCACGCTTCCGGTTGTGCAGGGCGAGTTGCATCATCACGCGCGGGGCTGCTACTCCGTGAACCGGCGGATCAAGCTGAACAACCGTCGCGCCGAGCACGCACTGCTGGCGCTGGAGCGCTGGTGCGCGATCGCCTGGCTTCTGCTGGACGAGCCGTACCCCCAGGAAGAACTGGAGCGGCACTGGCGTACGTTGCTGTTCAATCAGTTCCACGACGTGTTGGCCGGTACCTCGATCGAAACGGCCTGCGAGGACGCGATACGGGCACAGGATGCGGTGCTCCACTTCGCGGACGAAGCCACGGAGAAGACACTGCGCAAGCTGGCCGGTCGGATCCGGATTGAGGAGCCCGCGGGAGTGTTCGTGGTTTTCAATCCCTGGCCGTGGGCCGTGAAGGTGCCGCTGGTCTTCGAGTACGGGTTCGGCGAGGGCACGACTGGATCCACGTTTGTGGACGGCGAAGGCAGACCGCTACTGGCGCAGCGTCTGGAGAGTTCGGACACCACGGAACTCGGCCGGTCGAAGTGGGTGGTGGTGGATTCGCTGCCGCCGATGGGCTACAGGTTGTACCGGTGGGACCGTGCCGCTGCGGAGCCCGAGAGTCAGGGTGCTCTGATCGCATCGGAGGAGATGCTCGAGAACGACTGGCTGGCGATTCAGATTGACCCGCGAACGGGGGAATGGCGCCAACTTCGGGACAAGCGCACCGGCTGGGACGTGCTTTCCGCTTCGGGTTGCGTCCCTGTCGTCCTCCGCGACGACTCGGACACGTGGTCCCACGGCGTGGACGAATACGACGGGGAGCGGAGGTTTTTCGGGGAAGCGGAGCTCGTCCTCGAAGAGGCGGGCCCGGTACGAGCTGTGGTGCGAGCCACCCGTCGGCACGGCTGCACCGAACTCGCCGTGCGCACCATTCTCTACCGCGAACTTCCCTACGCTTTTCTGGAGCTGGATGTGAATTGGCAGGAACCGAGGAGCATCCTCCAGCTTCACTTCCCTCTGGCATTGAGCCAGGTTCGAGTAGCGGCGGAGCAGGCCTACGGCCACGTGGAGCGCGAGCCCACGGGCGAAGAGGAACCTTGCCAGCAGTGGGTGGATGTGT
>CAYXFI010000058.1:0-14870 GCA_964464205.1 uncultured Cytophagia bacterium | reverse complement strand
AGAGGCGCGGGGAGCTGCGAGGTAACCTCGGGGGTGTGCCGAGCGCGTCTGCTCACTTCGGGATGGGGAATACAATGGGAGGGGACGCAAACCACATCGCTCCGGAGTCGGGAGCCGGTCGTGGGTGACGGCCGGGCCCGAATGGCGAAGCGTTGGAGGGTGAATAGGATCAGGTGGAGGAGGATGATCCCGACCATGTTTTCCCCACGACGAGTGGTGAACTTTGCGGCGGTCGGCGCTGCATGGGTGTTGTCCGCCGCCGCTTTTGCGCAGGGCACCAGTGTGGAGATCGAGCACATCCCCGTGCGCACGGCAGTAGCGAATCAACCCATCCGCATCGAAGCGCGAGTTCGGGTGCCGGAGGAGGAGATCCGGTTCTTTCGCGTTTACTACCGGGACCGCGGCGCAGCCAGCTACACGTTCGTCGAGCTCTACAGGCGGGGCGATGTCTACGAGGCAGACATTCCGGCTGCTGATGTGACTGATGCGGGTCTCGAGTACTTCCTTTTGCTCGCTTTCACGAATGGTGACCTGGTCACCGATCCTCGCTACGATGCGCACCGCTCTCCCTACGTGGTGGAGGTGCGGCCGGCGGAGGCGAAGCCGGAGAAACCAGAAGCAGGCCCCGAAGAGCCACTGTTGGTGCTGTCGCCCGAGCCGGGCGAGGCTCTGCCCGCCGAGGAACTGGTGGTGGCAGTATCCTTCGTCCAGCCGGATTCGGTGGACAGCTCCTCCGTGCGCCTGCTGGTCGATGGCAAGGATGTGACCGCCGAGGCCGAAATCTCGGCCTATTTGCTCACCTGGACCCCTGTGGCGCCTCTGGCTCCCGGGAGGCACGTGGTGACTCTGCACGCCCGGAGCCGTAGCGGCGCAGCGCTGGAGCCGCTGGAATTCTCGTTTCGAATCCTCGGCGACGCCGAGAGAAAAGCCCCCATTGTGCAAGACTTCCACGGCCGGCTGTACGGCGAGACGCGCCAGGAACGGGTGGCGCGGAAGAACTACGCCACCAACATCGTGGCCGGACGGGCTTCGGGAAAAGCGGGCCCGGTGAAGTTCCTGGGCGATGTGTACATCACCAGCCTGGAGCGCTCGGATCAGCAACCGCGCAACCGGATGCGGCTCGCCTTTCACACCCGCTACCTCGGCGTCGAGCTTGGCGACACGTACCCCCGCTACACGCAACTCACCCTCTGGGGACAGCGAGTCCGGGGCGTGTCGGCGTACCTTCACCTCGGATTCTTCAACGTGGACTTCACACTGGGCGAACTTGCCCGCGCGGTGGAGGGTGTGACAACGCCCGCAAGCGGCGCCCTGTTCTTGACCTCCTTTCGCGTGGTGAACGGCGACACGCTTGTGATCCTGCGCCCCGGCACGTACCGGCGTCGGCTGTGGGCCGTGCGGCCGAGCTTCGGGAGCGGCAAGCATTTCCAATTTGGATTCACTTTCGTGAAAGTTCTCGACGATACGAATTCCATTCGCTTTGGGATCAAACCGAAGGACAACCTGGTATTCGGGCCCGATTTCACTCTGAACATCGGTCGCGGGCTGTTCCGTCTGAGCGGCAGCGCTGCGTTCAGCCTCATGACCGACGACATCCTCGGTGGGCCTGTGACCAAGTCCGAGGTGGATTCGCTCTTCAAGCGGGACATCCCCATCGACCCGCAGCAGTATTCGCAGTACCTGATCATCAACGAGAACACGGTACCCCTGGACCCGACAGCCCTCACCTCGCTGGCGTACGAGCTGCGGGCTACGGCCCGGCTGTGGCGGAACTACCTTCAGGCGGGCTACCGGTACGTGGGGCCCGAGTACTGGACACTTGCGAATCCATTCCTCCGTCGCAACATCCGCGGTTTCTACGTGGACGACCGGATCCGATTGTTCGGCAATCAGCTCTACCTGAACCTGCGGTACGACGACTACGAAGATAGCTTCTCCGATTCCGACGACCTGCCCACGGTGAATCTGCGCACTTTCTCCTACGGCTTCAGTTTCTACCCGCGGCAAGGGTTGCCGCAAGTGAGCTTTTCGCTGCGGAATCACAGCCGCGACAACGGGCTGGTCGACACCACCCTGGTGACCGGAGGCTACGATCCGCGCGTGAACAACTCGAGCCGCGAAGCGGTTTTCTCGGTCTCGCAGGTGTTCGACGCTTTTCAGAGACCTCAGCGGGTTTCCTACAGCCTCAGCCGCGGACTACGCGACGACCGTTTCGGGGGTCCGCTGGCGGGCGTCACCAACACGATGCACCTGTTGCGTTGGCAGAGCGAGCTCACGCCACGTGTTCAGGCCACGCTGAACTTCGCGCGCACCAGCAACCAGTCGGGCTCCGGCGACGTGGTGAACGCTTTCCGCTACAGCCTCCTGTCCGCGGGCGTGCAGCTTCGCTTTCTGGACGGCCACTTGCGGGCCAGAATGGATGCGCGCACGGTGAGTTCGGAGACCGAGTTCCGCTCGGGTGCCGTTTCGCAGAGCGGGACGGTGAGACAGACCGGCCTGCTACTCGGGTTGGACTTCTTCATGGGACGGCATCGGGCCTACGTGGACGCGGGCTTCACCGGCGTCCGGAGTGGGGGGGACTTCACCGCGAACGGGGGACGGTACACCGACTTGTTTCTGCGCGCGCGGTACGAATTTCAGTGGTAGCTCGGTCGGGGTTCTGACCGACTTGGCGGGCAATACCGGGAGGGAAGGTTGAGCAAAGGGCGGTCGGTGTGGGTCGCGCTGGCCATTGGGGCGGGTTCCGTGCTGGCGGGCCTGATCCTCAGCGGTTTGTTGCTCTTCGAGACTCTCGAACTCAAGTCCATTGACGCCCGGTTCGGTCTGCGGGGGCAATTCGATTCGGTCGATTCCTCCCTCGTCGTGGTGGCCATCGACGATGAGGCTTTCTTGAGTCTCCCCGCCAAGTGGCCCTTCCCACGGACGTACTACGCACGTCTCGTGCGCAATCTGGCGGACGCCGGGGCGCGCCTAATCGTGCTGGACATCGAGCTCACTGAACCCTCCTACGCGAATCCGGAAGAGGACCGCGAGCTGGTACAGGCTGTGCGGGAGGCGGGAAACGTAATCCTCGCCGGCAAGGTGGTGTACGAGGCGGGCACCCATGGTGTGGAGTACGCCCACACGCTGAAGCCTTTCCCGGAATTGCTCGATGCCGCTTTGGGCTGGGGCATCGTGAACGCGCTGGAAGACGCCGACGGGTTCATCCGCAGGTACATCCTGTATCAGCGCGTCGGTCGCGACACGGTCTACTCGCTCGGCACGCAGACTTTCCGGGCGCTGGTGGGAGCGCTTCAAGCTCCGCCGCGCGCCGACGCTCGCAGAGGTCTCTGCTTCGCCGATGCCTGCATTCCTCGCGGGGAACGGGGCTGGATCTACATCAACTACGCCGGTCCGGCTTTCACGTACCCGACCTACTCCATCGCCCACGTGCTGGACGACGCGGAGTTCGATCTCGTGGCGGACGAAGACACCGACGTATTCGAGATGCACCGGCTGTGGGGGACTTTCCGCGACAAAGTGGTGTTCGTGGGCGCTGCCGCCGAGGAGCTTCAGGACAACAAGTACACGCCTTTCTTCCGGTACCTCGGCAAGAAGCGCAAGATGCCCGGTGTAGAGACCCACGTGAACGCGCTGGCCACGATGCTCGCAGGGAATGGGCTCCGCCACACCCCGTTTGCGGTGGATTTGCTCATTCTGCTGGTGATCTCAGCGCTTGTCACCTGGCTGGCCTTCCGTTCGCGACCCTTCGTGGCCCTCGGTGGTACGGTGGCGCTCTGGATCATCTACGTGGCGCTCGCGACGTTTCTGTTCGCCCGGAACGGTTGGATCCTGCCCATCGTGTCGCCGGTGCTGGTGGCCGTGGCCACGTACCTGGGCAACATTGGCTACCGCGCCGCCACGCACGAACGGGAGAAGCGGTTCTACCGCGAGACTTTCGCGCAGTACGTTCCCCACGAGATCGTGGACCTCATGCTCGACTCCGGCGAGATGCCCCGATTCGGCGGCGAGCACCGTGTGATGACGGTGCTGTTCTCGGACATCCGCGGATTCACTACCTACTGTGAGATGCGCTCGCCGGAGGAGGTGGTGGAACAGCTCTCCGAGTACCTCACCGCGATGGTGGAGGTTGTGTTCGAACACGGGGGCACGCTGGACAAATTCGTGGGCGACGAAATCATGGCCCTGTACGGCGCGCCGTACTACTTCGACGACCACGCGCTTCGGGCGTGCCGCACCGCCATTGGGATGCTCGAGCGACTGCGGGACTTGCACAAGAAATGGGAAGCTGAAGGGAAACCGCTGCTCCGCTTCGGCGTGGGCATCAACACAGGGCGGATGATCGTGGGGAACCTGGGTTCCAAGCAATTGCTGGATTACACGGTGATCGGCGACAACGTGAACATCGGGGCCCGGTTGGAGGGGACCAACAAGCGCTACGGTACGAGCATCCTGATCAGTGAGTCGACCTACGAGGAGGTTGCCGGTCAGGTGATCGCCCGCGAGATCGACATGGTGCGGGTGAAGGGCAAAACCCAGCCGCTGCGCATCTACGAGCTTCTGGCCTTGGGCGACGGCGCGGTTCACCTGGAGGAAAAGGCGAGCCGTTTCGAAGAGGCCCTGCAGCTCTACCGGCAGCGGCGCTGGGCCGAGGCCCTGCAGCAATTCTACAAGCTCCTCCGCGAATTCCCCGACGACGGGCCGTCCCGCGTGTACGTGGAACGCTGCCTCGACTTGCTCGAGCATCCGCCGGACCAGCATTGGGACGCTGTGACCGACCTTTGGTAGGGCAGGTCGCCGGGGGAACATGCCAACACCGCAGCCACGCAGGAAAAACGCCGCTCGGCGTAGTGGGCGGCAGAAGCTCTTTTCCCCGTACCCCTCGGAGTGCGGGGATGAGTCTAGGAGGACGCGCAGCGGGCGCGGGTATCCGGCTGTGCGTGGTCCGGAGGCTCGAAGATTCAGGGGACGAAGTCAAATCCCTTCTCACCTGCCCGTCCCTTCCATTCCTACTTAAGGAGCAAAATACGTCGGCACCCCTGCAAAGTCCCCAGCGTTCCCTGCGCCCCTGCGGTTCACGGCCGTTTTCCGCAAGCCCGTCGAATGCGACTCCTCACTCGTGGCCGACCGCTGAGCCTTGAGTGGGGTGCAACGGCGAGTCCCAGCACCCTCAGATGCCGAGCGGAACCGCCCAGCAACGTGGATTGTGGCAGCTGTGTAATTATCCGTTGGAACGATCGTCCTACTTCGCTAAGTTCACGACAAGGCGGGTGCTGCCTTGCGAGTTGGTGAGATACGAGACAGATTTGGGAGGACCCAATGTTGAGAAGATTCTCCGCAGCGTTCTTGCTGGCGTTTCTGTCGTTCGTCTCCCTGGGCTTGGCTCAGACGGACACGCTGGTCGTCATTCACATCAATGACACCCACTCCCATCTGGTCCCGTACGGGCCAAAGAACGCCGAAGGGGTGCCCAAGCTGGGTGGACTCGCGCGCGCCGCCCACATCGTCCGCGAATTGCAGGCCCGTGCGACCAAGACGCTCGAGCTCCACGGTGGGGATTTGATGGTGGGCGACTTCATGTACACGCGGTTTCGCGGCATCCCGGAGATCCGCGTGCTCAAGTCCCTGGGCTGGGACGTGTGGACCATTGGCAATCACGAATTCGACGAAGGCCCCGATTTTCTCGACGAGGCGCTGGCTGAGGCCGACGTGCCGGATGATTCGCTGGTGGTGATCTCCGCGAATCTCGATCTGTCCCAACATCCGGGCCTCGCCGGGAAAGTCCGTCCCTACACGATCCGCGACTACGGCGATTTCAAGGTGGGGATCTTCGGCCTCACACCCACAATGACCAACGACTACTCCCGCCCCTCCCCAGTAGTAGTGACGGATCCTTTCGAGGCCGCCGCGGCGACGGTCGATTCGCTCCGGGGTCGCTGCGACATTCTGCTCTGTCTCAGTCACCTCGGCTTCGGTGACGACCAGGAACTTGCTGCCCGCGTCGGCGGGATTGATGTCATCGTGGGAGGGCACTCGCACACGGCCATCGAAACGGCAGTGCCGGTACTGAATCCTGACGCGGACACTACGTGGATCGTCCAAGCCGGGGCTCACTACAACTACGTCGGCACATTCCGGCTTGTGAGGCAAGGAGGGGGTTTCGTATTTCGCGACTATCGTCTGATACCCGTGGACGACACGGTGGAGGAAGACCCTGAAGTGGCAAGGATAGTCCAGGCGCTGAAAGACACGCTGGCGGCCGATCCGCGCTACGGTGACGTGTACGGAGAAGTGATCGGGCAGGCGCTTGTGGACATGGACCGCAAGGTGGGACCGGGTCCGGAGAAGGACACGCCAGTGGGCAATTTGATCACCGACGCCCTCCGGGAAGCCGCCGGGACCGACGTGGCTTTCGAGGTGCACGGCTACATCAGCGACAAGCTCTGGGCTGGGCCCATTACCCCTGCGGACGTCTTTCACATCGCCTACTACGGCTACGATGCTCGCACCGGGCACGGTCACAACGTACTGCGCATCGGACTCACGGGAAGCCAGATTCGCCTCGGGCTGGAGTACACGCTCAAGAACGGCGCCCGGGATTCCGACCTGTGGCCGGAAGTGTCGGGGATGCGGGTGGTGTTCGATTCCCGTAGTCTCCTGTTGCTCGTGAAAGAAATCACCGTGGGAGGCGAGCCGATCAATCCCGATTCGGTCTACTCGGTGGCCCTGACGGACAAGCTCGCGGAGTTCCTGGGTGCGGCGGGGTTGGAGCCGATGTACGTCGAGCCCGCGGGGGTTTCCGAATACATGGCCCTCGTGAATTTCGTGCGAGCCCACACGCCCATCGAGTACCACGCGGAAGGGCGGATCTACGACCGTGCCGCCACCGGGGTCGAGGAGGGCCGGTCGGGTGAACTGCCAACCTCTTTGGGCCTGAGAAACTGGCCGAACCCTTTCAACCAGTCGACCGTGATCGCGTTTACGCCCCAAACTGGGGCCCGTGGCCCCGGGGAACTGTACGTGGTCGACGCGCGGGGCAGGCGTGTGCGTACGCTCTGGCGCGGGCAGATTGGCGCCCGGCGGCGAGTGACCTGGGACGGGACCTCCGATGAGGGTGTCCTTCTGCCGAGCGGCCTGTATCTGGCGGTGCTGCGAGCGCCGGGGAGCGTGGTCGTGCGGAAGATGCTGCTGTTGCGCTGAGGCAGACCGGGGGGCGTGCGACGAGCGGTTTCAGTATTCGGGGGAGACCGTTCCCGAACTTCCCGCGGGGGTAGTGCGGGAGAGGAGACGGGTGCGTTGGGATCAGTATCCGCGCTGAGCTGATGCGGGGGTTTTCCCGAGGCTCCGGTCCGTGCGGCCCTCCCGTGGGGTGTGGCGCCACAGGTTCGTTCCCGTTCCGACCGATCCCTCCCGTGGAAACGGCGCGAATGCGTTGGCGTGGACCAGCCCCGTTTTCCTCACGAGACGGTCCTGGCTCCAGTGATAGTGCGGCACCCTGCAGAATTGTGGCTCCGTCCCTTCGAACGCAACGCGCCACACGACCATCGATTGAAATGCAGGACCGCCGATCGATCTTCTCACTTCCGTGCGCCAGCCCGGCGGCATCGAGGCCAGGCCCCCATTCCCGCGGAGTCTCCTGCCGGCGCGCCGGACCGGCAAAAGGGTTTGACAATCAGCGGGGAAATCGCTACCTTGAAGTTCGTGAAGTTGAGTGGGAACATTCAGTTACGGGAAGGCCGATTGATTCGACAGAAAGCGAAGATTCTCTGGGTGGACGACGAAATCGAATTGCTGCGCGCCCACGTGCGCGTGCTTGAAGAGCGCGGTTACGAGGTGCACACGGTGCCGAACGCGGAAGACGCCCTCGCGATCCTCCGCGAGCGCACCTTCGACGCCGTGCTACTCGACGAAATGCTCAACGGGATGGACGGCCTCAGCGCCCTGATTGAAATCAAAGAAATGCACCCCTCGCTCCCGGTGATTATGGTGACGAAGAGTGAAGAGGAATCGTTGATGGAAGAAGCCATCGGGAGCAAGATCGACGACTACCTCACGAAGCCGGTCAATCCCAGTCAGATCATCCTCACTCTGAAGCGGGTGCTGGAGAAGCGGAAGATCGAACGGGAGCGCATTTCGCGCAAGTACACCCAGGAATTCGCCGAGATCTCCGCGGCTCTTTCGCGCGACCTGACGTGGCGCGAGTGGGTCGACATCGCAGTGCGGTTGGCCGAGTGGGAGGTACAGATCGATGCCCACCCCGAGGTGGGACTGCGGGAAATCCTGCAGGACCAACGCCGGGAGTGCAATGCCGCCTTCGGCCGCTTTGTCGAGGAGAATTACCAGGACTGGGTGTGGGATCGCGCTGAGGACCGGCCACCGCTATCCCCGGACGTCTTCGTCCGCTGGGTGGCACCGCTGCTGCGCGAAGGGCGCAAGGTGCTGTTCGTGGTGATCGACAACGTGCGCCTCGACCAGTGGTTCGGATTCGAAGATCTGTTGTTCGACACCTTCCGGGTGCGCCGCGACTACTACCTGAGCATCCTCCCTACGGCCACACCGTTCTCGCGCAACGCTATCTTCGCGGGACTCTTTCCGGTGGACATCGAGCGTATTCACCCGGAGCTGTGGCTAAAGGGACCCGACGACGAGCTGAGCCGCAACCGCTACGAGGGGGACTTGCTGAACCGGCTGGTGCGTCGCTTGAACATCGACCTGCTGGAGCCGGTCAAGTACGCGAAGGTCGTGAATGTGGAGGAAGCCCGCAAATTCGAGCGCGAATTCGGCAGCTTGAGCGGCACCAGCCTCATCGCGGTCGTGTTCAACTTCGTGGACATTCTCGTGCATCGCCGTAGCGATTCGGAGGTGCTCAAACAGATCGCTCCAGATGAAGCCGCCTTCCGGTCGCTCACTCGAAGCTGGTTCGAGCACTCCTACCTGCTGAAAGTGCTCCGCGAGGCCGCCCGGCTCGGCTACTCGGTGGTGATGACGTCCGACCACGGGTGTATTCGGGGAATGCGTGGAACCAAGGTGATCGGCGACCGGGAAACTTCAACGAACCTTCGCTACAAGTACGGCAAGAACCTCAAAGTGAATCCCAAGCACGCCATCGTCGTGAAGGACCCCCGCGGTTTCAAACTTCCGGCGCGGGGCGTGAACGCGAACTATCTGATCGCCAAAGAGGACTACTACTTCGTTTACCCGACGAACTACCATCACTACCTCGCTCAGTACCGCGACAGTTTTCAGCACGGAGGGGTTTCTCTCGAGGAAATGGTGCTTCCCGTGCTTGTGCTGGAGCCGGCGCAGTGAGCCGAAGGCGAGGTGGGAATCCGATTCGGTCGCAAGGTGCGGGGACGACCGGCATCCAAAAGCGAGCGCAGTCACCGGTGACCCTGGAAGGATTGGAACTCCAGCGCGGTCGGGTTGTACAGTTCCTCTCCCGTTCTGAGGAGGAGACCATCCGGCTGGGAGAGGCGCTCGCTGACGTGCTGCAGCCCGGGGACGTGGTGGCTCTCTTCGGCGAACTGGGTTCGGGAAAGACGCGCCTGGTGCAGGGTGTTTGCCGGGGAATGGGAGTAGCGGAGGATGTCACGAGCCCTTCTTTCACGCTGATCAACGAGTACAGCGGGCGGATGCCGGTGTACCACTTCGACTTCTACCGACTCGAGAGGTTGGAGGAAATCGCGGCTCTCGGCATCGACGAGTATTTCGACGGCCCGGGTGTGTGCCTGATCGAGTGGGCGGAGCGGGCTCTCCCGCTGTTGCCCGAACCGCGCTTGGATGTGCACCTGGACATTTTCCCGGAACCGGGTCGTGAGAACGAACGTCTGATCTCCATCCGGTGGAAGGGGTGGGAGTGAAGCTGCTGGCGATCGAGACTGCTACGGGTATCTGTTCCGTCGCTCTCGCAGACGACGAGGGCGTGCGAGCGGAGCTGGCGCTGAACATCGGCAAGGTGCACGCTGAGAGACTGGCCGTGGTTGCGGATTGGTTGCTGAAACAGGTCGGGTGGCGGACGGGGGATGTGGACGTCGTGGCAGTGAGCAGCGGGCCGGGTTCGTTCACCGGTTTGCGGATAGGCTTGTCGTTCGCCAAGGGCTTCGGCCTGCCGGGGGATTGCCGGCTTGTACTGGTGCCCACGCTCCAGGGGTTGGCCTTCCGGTTGGGCCCGAGCGAACGGCCCATTTGCCCCGTATTGAGGGCACGTCGTGGCGAGTTGTACGCAGCCGTCTACGCGTGGCAGGACGGTGAACCGGTCGAAGAGGTTCCTCCCCGCGTCGTCACCGATTCGGAGCTGGTCGACGCCGCTCCCGCGGGAGCTCTGTTGACGGGCGAAGTGGAGAAGCTGCCCGAGGACCTGCTGCATCGACTCGTGCGGGAACGGGACGTCCGCGAGGCGCCGCCGTGGCTTCGAACGGCTTCGGCCGGGTCGATCGCTCTTTTGGGCCTGCGCAGGGCTGCGAAGGGCCAGTTCGAAGATCTCTTCGCCGCCGAGCCATTTTACCTGCAAGAATTCATCGCCCAGAAGCCCAAAACCCCCGTGTGAAATGAACCAAACCAGTGGAGAACAGTCCGCCAGGAATCGATTCGCCGGGGTGGAGGAGGAGCCCGAGCTTCGCATTCGGCCGATGCGGTACGCGGACGTGCCGACCGTGGTGCAGTGGGAACGTCGGATCTTCCCCACTCCGTGGTCGCCGGAGAATTTCCTGGCGGAACTCGAGAATCCCCGGATT
Source organism: uncultured Cytophagia bacterium (assembly GCA_964464205.1). Lineage (GTDB taxonomy): Bacteria > Zhuqueibacterota > Zhuqueibacteria > Oleimicrobiales > Geothermoviventaceae > Zestofontihabitans. Next base: position 4,137 of record CAYXFI010000058.1, on the reverse strand, counting down.
TCCTTGGCCCTGGTGATGGAGTACGCCGGGCAATTTGCCGGGTACGCACTGGCTTGGACGGTGGCCGGCGAATTGCACATCACGAATATCGCCGTGGTACCGGAGTTTCGGCGCCGGGGGATCGCTGAACGTACGATGCGCTACCTGATGGAGCTCGGCAAAAAGCGGGGTTGCCGCTACGCCCAGCTTGAGGTCCGGGTGAGCAATGTGGCGGCAATCCGTCTGTACAGAAAGCTCGGATTCACACCGGTCGGCATCCGAAAGAACTACTACCAGCGTGAGGGTGAGGACGCACTGGTAATGAGTCGCGACCTTTAGGCAAGGAACGGGGGAACAGTTGTTGAGAACTGCGGAGACGCAGAGCATGCAGAGACCGCCCAGAGTCAGCCAAGGGCTGACGGCGTCGGTGGCGCTCGGAGGAGGGAAACTGCATCTTGGGATTCCGCGGCCGAGGGAGTATTTCTGTCCTCTTTGGTGGAAGATGCCCGGGGAGTAGAACGCAGGTGAGCAGCCCGTTTTCGCAAGCACTGGGTTCCAACGTCTCTCTGTGCGGTCCTCTGTGATCTCGGTGTCTCGATGGCGGCGAGTCATCTTTTCGCAAGCTACTTTTGCGGTTTCGCGGCAGACTCTTGTCAAATTGCCGTGATCGGAAGGGACGCCGCGTGCCCCTTAGCTCAGCTTGAAGCTACGCCCAGTGCGGAGTGGAAGCTGCTGGCTCGGTGATGTGAGCCTGGAGTAACCTGCGGCGCGGCGGGCGCAAGTGTGGGAGCAGGATCATCATGGCTTGGTTTCGCAGGACGAAAAAGGGAATTGCAGCGCAGCAGAAGAAGGACCTGCCCGACGGTCTCTGGCTGAAGTGCGAGAAATGCGGCGAGATTATCTACCGCAGGGAGCTCGAGCGGAATCACTTTGTTTGCACGGCTTGCGGGTACCATTTCCGGATTCGAGCTCACGACTACATTCAACTGCTCGCGGACGAGGGTACGTTTCGGGAATTCAATCAGAACATCGAGTCCGTGGACCCGCTGGGATTTCGGGACAGCAAGAAGTACACGGACCGGCTGAAGGACGCCAGAAACAAAACCGGCCTGACCGAAGCCATCGTGACCGGCACCGCCCGGATTGAGAATATCCCCTCGGTACTCGGTGTGATGGACTTCGCGTTCATCGGTGGTAGCATGGGGTCCGTGGTGGGCGAAAAGGTGGCCCGCGCGGTGGACAAGGCGATCGACCTGCATCAGCCCCTGGTGATCGTCTGCGCCTCCGGCGGGGCAAGGATGATGGAGGGGGCCCTCTCGCTGATGCAGATGGCGAAAACATCGGCCCGCCTGACCCTGCTGGCGGAGGCACAGCTCCCCTACATCGCGATTCTGACCCACCCGACGACCGGCGGAGTTACCGCGAGCTACGCCATGCTCGGGGATGTCATCCTGGCGGAACCGGGTGCCCTGATTGGCTTCGCCGGTCCACGGGTCATTCAACAGACGATACGGCAGGAGTTACCCGAGGGATTCCAGACGGCGGAGTTTCTGCTGCAGCACGGTTTTGTGGACGCAGTGGTGCCCAGGAAAGAGCTGAAGTCGAGGGTGGCGCAACTGCTGCGTTTCTTCGGGTTCTCGGCCAGCGTTCCGCATCCGGCAGCGGAGGAGCAGCTGAGGTGAGCGAGCGAAGGCCCTTCATCCTGATCACAAACGACGACGGCATCACGGCGCCCGGGCTTCAAGCCCTCTACGACGCCCTGCAGGACGTAGCCGAAGTGATGGTGGTAGCACCTGCGAATGAAATGAGCGCCGTCGGTCACGCCATCACCCTCTCCGATCCCCTGCGCGTGTGGGAATTCGAGAAGAACGGTCGGAGATTTGGGCACGCCGTGAAAGGCACCCCTGCGGATTGCGTGAAGGTGGCCTACTGGGCGCTGCTGAACGGGCGTCGGAAATGGGATTTGGTGATTTCCGGCATCAACCAGGGTGCCAACACCGGCATCGACATCATCTACTCCGGCACCGTCTCAGCCGCCACAGAAGGGGCTATTCTGGGCATACCCTCCTTCGCCATTTCCGTCGCGACGTTCCAGCGGGCCGACTTCAGCGTGGCGGCGGAGTTTGCGCGCCAGATGGCAGAGCTTGTGCTGCAGCACGGCCTCCCTCCCGGTGTGTTTCTGAACATCAACGTGCCGCCGGTTCCCAAAGAGCAGATCCGCGGGGTACGCGTGACCCGTCAAAGCCTTGCGGCGTACGAAGAGCGCTACGAGGTGCGGCGCGATCCCCGCAATCGGATCTACTACTGGCTGGCCGGGGAGAAAGTGGGCATCGAGCCCGATGAATCGGTGGACGACTGGGCCATTCGGCAGAACTACATCTCCATCACCCCCATCCACTTCGATCTCACCCACTACGGATTTCTGGACCAGTTGAAACGGTGGCCGCTTCCCAAATGAAAGCTCGGGAAACCATTCTCGTTCTGGACTTCGGATCCCAGTACACTCAACTGATCGCCCGGCGGGTTCGAGAGCTTGGGGTGTACTCCGAGATCTGGCCGTATTCGGCCACGCCGGAGGAGATCCAGCGGTTGGCGCCCCGTGGTATCATCCTTTCCGGCGGGCCATCGAGCGTGTACGAGGAGGGGGCCCCTCTTCCGGATTCCCGGGTGTTTGAATTCGGGGTGCCGGTCTTAGGGATCTGCTACGGCCTTCAGGTGATCGCCCACTTGCTCGGGGGCCGGGTGCGGAAAGCCCCACAGCGCGAGTACGGGCGGGCGGAACTGTGCGTGGATGATCCGGAGCCCCTCTTCGCGGGCCTTCCGAAGCAACTCACCGTCTGGATGAGCCACGGCGACCGCCTGGAAGCGCTGCCCGAAGGATTTCGGGTTGTGGCTCACACCGACAACTCCCCCCTCGCCGCCATTCAGTCGGATGAGAAGCGGATCTACGGCCTGCAGTTCCACCCGGAGGTCGCCCACACGCCGCGCGGAAAAGACATTCTTCGGAACTTCGCTTTCCGGGTGTGCGGTTGCCGCGGGCTGTGGAATCCCAGGTCGTTCGTGGAGCAGGCGGTCGAGGAGATCCGGCAGCGGGTTGGAGACGCACGGGTCCTCTGCGCGTTGAGCGGGGGAGTGGATTCGTCGGTGGCGGCCGTGCTGGTCTCTCGAGCTGTGGGCAGGAACCTCACGGCCGTGTTCGTAGACACGGGATTGCTGCGGGCGAATGAGGCGGAGGAAGTTCGACGAACTTTCGACGGGAAATTCGATTTTGATTTCCGGTACGTGGACGCGAGCGAGCTTTTCCTCGAACGGTTGCGCGGGGTCACGGACCCGGAGCAGAAACGTCGGATCATCGGCGAGACGTTCATCCGGGTTTTTGAGGGGGAGGCGCGGAAGCTGGGCCGGGTCGAATACCTGGTGCAGGGCACTCTCTACCCCGACGTGATCGAGAGTCGGTCGACGCGGGGACCTTCGGCGAAAATCAAGACGCACCACAATGTGGGGGGACTCCCCGAACGGATGAACCTGAAGCTCATCGAGCCCCTGCGGGAACTCTTCAAAGACGAAGTCCGGCGGGTGGGCCGTGAGCTGGGGCTACCGGAGACGATCCTCAGGCGCCATCCGTTCCCAGGACCTGGTTTGGCGGTACGCATTCTCGGCGAAGTGACGCCGGACCGGGTACGGATCTTGCAGGAGGTAGACCGGATTTTCATCGAGGAACTCAAGGCATCCGGTCTCTATGACGAGGTGTGGCAGGCGTTCGCGGTCTTGCTCCCGGTGCGCTCCGTGGGCGTGATGGGCGACGAACGCACGTACGAGAATGTGGCCGTGCTCCGCGCGGTGACCAGCCTGGACGGGATGACCGCCGACTGGGCCCGATTGCCCCACGATTTTCTGGCCCGCGTTTCCAACCGGGTGATCAATGAAGTGAGGGGGGTGAACCGGGTCGTGTATGACATCAGCTCCAAACCACCCAGCACGATCGAGTGGGAATAGCCGCGACGCGATGCAGCCAGGGGTTGCCGCCCGGATCGGCCGCCGCCCAGCCTGTGGAGGGGCTGTGCGGCCCGTCTCGTTGAGCGAGAATTCGGTCGCCCGAGGGTGAACGTGGCGGGTGTTCCTTTCCCTGGTGGACTCGATTGTAGCACAACACTTTGC
>CAYXFI010000057.1:0-14921 GCA_964464205.1 uncultured Cytophagia bacterium | reverse complement strand
ACTTTGCCCGAAACTCCCTGCGTCCTCCGCGGCCCTGCGGTGAAAATGCGTCTTTGGCTCCTTCACGGAGTCAAACGGAAACGAGCGTTGCAGAACTGATCAACCGATCCACAACGCAACTCTCCCCCGCTTCCCCTGCGGGAATCACCCCGTCCACGCGCCACAGAAGACGGCCGAGCGGGTCTTCGCAGGTCGCTACCCATCCGGCAAAAACTCTTGCAGCCCTGTAATTTACCACTTCGTTCGAGCGCCGCAAAGGCTTTTCACCGAGGCCGGCGGGTCCATCCGTGGAAACCCCCTCCCCAGCGAGGGCACACCACTGTAGGTCAACTGCAGGGAGCCCAGCTTGAATTCCCGTCGTTTCTCCGGCCCAGGACAGGCCGTGAGCCGCAGCTTGCCGGCGCGCACTTCCGAATGCCCCCGTTGCGGACGCGCTTCTGTCGCCCGGTCACCTCTTGTACGTCCTCCCTTTCCACTGGAAGCCCCCCAAAAGCGCCACAGGAGCGAGCGAGACCTCCAGCAACTGCAACAGCTCCGCAAGCGGCAGGCCGGATAAGAGCCCTCTCAACCCCAGGCGTTTCAGAACCCGGCTCATGACCCACGCATCCGTGCACCATTTCAGTGCGTACGCCCAGGCCACCCAGGTCCACAGACTCCCCACGCAGAAGGCAATGGCGGGCGCCATCAGAAGCCCCAGGTGAAAGACGTACAGCACGGCCAGCAGCGCCAAATCGACCACGCTTCCCGGCCGAACCAGCTTGGAAGCCCAACGGACACGTTGCTGCAGGAATTCCTTCGCCGACGAAGGTGCCCGCGTGCGCACCAGGGCGTCCCGGTGGATCACGGCGCGCAGCAACCCTCGGCGCGCCAGCGCGCGAACGAGGTAGTAGTCGTCTCCGGAAGCTAGTTCCGGATGCAGCTCCTCCGCGGCGAGATCCAACCGCCGAAAGGCCAGGCTGGCGGCGCTGGCGCCCAGGGGTCGACCGAGGGCCGCTGCGAGCCAAGCGCCCACCTGCAGACCCAGGAACTCCAGAGCCACGACCTTGCCCCACAATCCCCGCGTCGGATGAAACAAGACCGGTCCCATCACCGCTGCGACCCGCGAGTTCTCCAGGAGGGGCTTCAGCAGGCTCTGGAGCCAACGCTTCCCTGGACGGCAATCCGCGTCGGTGATCACGAGCAGTTGCGCCTGTGTGCTCTGGAGCGCGGCCCAAAGCCCGGCTTTCTTGCCGACCGTACTCCCCTGCCCCAGCCGCAGGATGCGCAGTGGGAAACCCGTCACCCGAAAGGTGGGCAACACCTGCGGTGTCGCGTCAGAACTCGCGTCGTCCACAAGGCACAGCGAAACCTCGAGCTCCCCCACCTCCTGGCGCGCGAGGGCCTCTCGCAGTGCAGGCAGGCTTTCCTCCTCGTTCCGCGCGATCACTACAATCTCTACGCGGCGTCCCGGGGCAACGCCGGTCCTCGCCGCCGAAGACTGACTGCCAAGCAGCCGTCGCGCGCCGACGATCACCGCCGCCGAATACACCAACGCCAGCCCTACCAGCAGCGCTCCGAAGCTCACCATCCCGACGTCTCTCCTCGCGGAATCCGGACGACACTTCGCGTCAATCGCCGCAGGGCGGAAAACCGTGCTCTCGCACCTGCGAGACTTCAGCTCGGCGCCACGGACACCCTAATCCTGCAACCACCGCCACGCAGACGCAGCTACGGCGATTTTGAACAGCACCGCGCGGCAAAGCCCGAAGCCCTGACAAGCTCGCCCACCTTTTCCTACTCCGGCGACGGGGACCAGCGGCCCTGGCCGTGTGACCTCAGCCACCGTAGCGCTGTCCTCCGACAGCCCCCGGGGCCCCACCTGAGACCTCCCGTAGCCATCTTTCACGAACACCCGACAGTTTACACAACCTGAGCACGGAAATCAACCGATGGTCCCGCGCGCACCGGGCGGTGCGGGCCTTGCTGAGAAGTCAAACGGAAATCAGGGACTCTGTCCTTAACGCCCCAAGGTCTCTTGCTCCTTCAGCGAAACAGGCGGCAATCGAAAGAGCCCCGGCGGGTGTTCCCCTCTACTCCGGTCCCCCGAAGAGAACCCGGGAACTTCTACGCACGATCGTGGGATCCAACTACACGGCCGGGCAACTCCGGAGAAGGCGTTCCCGCGTTTCCGGTCGTCAGGGTGCAAGATCAAAAAGAGCTCATCCTGCGGGCGATCCAATTGTGAAAACGCCAAGATGCACCCGAAACGCTCGCGATTGATCCAGAAAAACAGGCGGGAATGCTTGGGACCCGAATCGGCTTGACATTCTGTCAGGTCTGGCGTATATTGAGTCTGGAAATTTGACAGTCCCAAAAGGGGTGATCCGCATGGCGAAGTTTGAACTGGTCACCGACATGGAGCCTAAGGGTGACCAGCCCAAAGCGATCCAGCAGTTGACCGAGGGGATCCTGCAGGGCAAGAAGTTCCAGACCCTGCTGGGCGTGACCGGTAGCGGCAAAACCTTCACCATGGCCCACGTCATCGCCAACGTGGGCAAACCGACCATCGTCATCTCGCACAACAAGACCCTAGCAGCCCAGCTGTACGGCGAGCTGAAGGGTTTCTTCCCGAAGAACGCGGTCGAGTACTTCATCAGCTACTACGACTACTATCAGCCCGAGGCCTACGTACCCGCTACAGACCTGTACATCGAAAAAGATGCGTCGATCAACGAAGAGATCGATCGCCTGCGCTTGAAGGCCACCAGTGCCCTCCTGTCGCGGGACGACGTGATCATCGTTTCTTCGGTTTCGTGCATCTACGGCTTGGGCTCGCCGGAGGACTGGCGCGAGCTGCTCGTGTTCCTGCACGTCGGGCAGAGGATCGACCGGGACGAAATCCTCCGCCAGCTCGTGGACATCCACTACCAGCGCAACGACTACGACTTCAAGCGAGGGACCTTTCGCGTTCGCGGCGATATCATCGAAGTGATCCCCGCTTCCGAAAAAGAAGCGGTCCGGATCGAACTCTGGGGCGACGAAATCGAGCGCATCTCCTACGTGGACGCCCTCACCGGCGAGGTGCTGCGCGACGTGGAGCGCGTCGCCATCTACCCGGCCAAGCACTACGTGACGTCCTACCCCAGGCTCCAGAAAGCGATCGAGGAAATCAAGAAAGAGCTCGAGGAACGGCTCGAGTACTTCCGTTCTCAGGGCAAACTGCTGGAAGCCCAGCGATTGGAGATGCGCACCCTCTACGACATCGAAATGATGCAGGAGCTGGGCTATTGCCCTGGCATTGAGAACTACTCACGCTACCTCTCTGGTCGCAAGCCCGGCGAGCGGCCCTACACCCTGCTCGACTACTTCCCGAAGGACTACCTGATGATCATCGACGAATCGCACGTGACCATCCCCCAGATCCAGGGGATGTACCACGGCGACCGCTCCCGGAAAGAGACCCTCGTGGAGTACGGATTCCGGCTGCCCTCGGCCCTGGACAATCGACCCCTGAACTTCGAGGAATTCGAATCGCTGATCAACCAATGCATCTTCGTCTCCGCCACGCCGGGCGAGTACGAGATCCGCAAGTCGGGGGGAGTGGTCGTCGAGCAGATCATTCGACCTACCGGGCTGGTCGACCCGGAAATCGTGGTGAAACCGACAAAGGGTCAGATTGACGACCTCATCGCCGAGATTCGCGAGAGGGTAGCTCGCGGCGAGCGGGTGCTGGTGACTACCCTGACGAAGCGGATGGCCGAAGAACTCACTGACTACCTGGCCGGTGTCGGCATTCGCGTGCGTTACCTCCATTCGGAGATCGACGCTCTGGACCGCGTGGAAATCCTGCGCGATCTTCGTCTGGCTGAATTCGACGTGTTGGTGGGGATCAACCTGCTACGTGAGGGGCTGGACCTCCCCGAAGTGTCGCTCGTCGCCGTGCTGGACGCCGACAAAGAAGGGTACTTGCGGTCCGAAACGGCGCTGATCCAGGTGGCGGGGCGCGCAGCGCGCAACGCCGCTGGAAAAGTCATTTTCTACGCCGATACCATCACCAAATCGATGCAGCGGGCCATCGAGGAAACCGAACGCCGCCGCAAGATCCAGATGGAGTACAACCGAAAGCACGGGATCACGCCCAAGACGATCGTCAAATCGGTGGACCAGGTGCTGGGGGCCACGCGCGTGGCGGACGCCAAGGCCCAAAAGTGGGGCGACAGGAAGCGCGCCGCGGCCCGCGAAGAGATCCGCCGCCGCTGGCGCAAACTGAGCCCCTTGGAACGAGAGGACTTCCTCGAGGACCTGGAACGGGAAATGCTGCAGGCGGCCGACAACCTGGAATTTGAGCGCGCCGCAGAACTCCGCGATCTCATCGCCGAGTTGAGAGGTCACAAAGGCGGTAGCTGGGCCAAGTCGGCCGCGGCCTCGGTCAACCGTGGGGGCGGCGAGATCCGACCTCCCGGCAAATAGCCTTTCACACTGGTCCAACAAAGCAGAGCCACGTACGGAACCGGAGATTCAAGGGAAAGGGTCGCTGGAATGAAGGTGCTGGTCGTTGGCAGCGGCGGAAGAGAGCACGCGCTCGTCTGGAAAATCGCCCAGAGTCCGAAAGTGGACAAAGTCTACTGCGCTCCGGGAAACGCGGGCATCGCCGACATCGCCGAATGCGTGGACATTCCCGCGTCGGACCTGAAGGGACTTCTGGCATTCGCCGACCGGAATTCCATTGATCTCACCGTGGTGGGTCCAGAAGCACCGCTGGTGGCGGGGATTGTGGACCTGTTCGAGGCTCAGGGACTACCGATCTTCGGTCCCAGCCAGAAAGCCGCCGAAATTGAGGGCAGCAAGGCTTTCGCCAAGTTCCTCATGGACCGCTACAAGATCCCCACCGCGGACTGCGTGGTCTTCACCGATCCGGATGAGGCGCTTCAGTATGTGCAGCGGGAACCCCTGCCGCTGGTGGTGAAAGCCGACGGCTTGGCCGCGGGAAAAGGGTCCATCGTGTGCCGCACCCGTGAAGAAGCTGTGGCCGCCGTGAAGCAGATCATGATCGAAAAAGCTTTCGGCGACGCGGGAAACAAGGTGGTGATCGAGGAGTACCTTGTCGGCGAAGAGGCCAGCATCCTGGCCATCACCGATGGGGACAAGATGGTGGTGCTGCCACCATCGCAGGACCACAAGCCCATCTACGACGGCGACCAAGGGCCCAACACCGGCGGGATGGGAGCGTACTGTCCTGCCCCAGTCGTGGACGAAAACGTGTTCGAGCGGGTGCGGACGGAGATTCTCGAGCCGACCATTCGTGGTATGGCTCTCGAGGGCCGTCCCTACCGCGGTTGCTTGTATGCCGGGCTGATGATCACCGAACAGGGCCCCAAAGTGATCGAGTTCAACTGCCGGTTCGGCGACCCGGAGACGCAGGCCGTGCTGCCGGCGATCGATGAGGACATCGTCCCGCTCCTCGATGGCGCCGCCCAAGGTCGATTGCCCCGCGACGGCGTCGTGGAAGCCAAGCGGTGGGCTGTGTGCGTCGTGATGGCCTCGGGCGGCTATCCCGGCCCCTACGAGAAGGGCAAAGTCATTCACGGCCTCGACAAGCCCTTCCCCGACGACGTGATCATCTTCCACGCCGGAACGAAGCGCGACAAGGGCGAGATCGTGACCGCGGGCGGGCGAGTGCTCGGGGTGACAGGTCTCGGCAGTACCGTGACCGAAGCCATCGACCGGGCCTACTGGGCCGTGGGAAAAATCGCATTTGACGGAGCGTACTACCGAAAGGACATCGCGCAAAAGGCCGTGAGACGACTGCAAGCCACAGCTCGCACACGGAGGTGACGATGCGGATTCTGGTCACGGGCGGAGCTGGTTTCATCGCTTCCCACGTGGTGGACGCCTACATCGAAGGAGGACACGAGGTCCACGTGGTCGACAACCTGTCCACTGGACGGCGGGAAAACGTGAACCCACGGGCCACCTTTCACTTGATGGACATCCGGGACCCCGCAGTCACAGAACTGATCGCCCGCGGCGGTTACGACATCCTGAACCATCACGCCGCCCAGATGGACGTCCGCCGTTCCGTGGAAGATCCCGTCTACGATGCCGAAGTGAACGCGATCGGTACGCTCCGTCTGCTCGAAGGAGCCAGAGAGAGCGGAATCAAGAAAGTCATCTTCGCCTCAACGGGCGGCGCGATCTACGGGGAACAGGACTATTTCCCCGCCGACGAGCTTCACCCGACGCGCCCGGTTAGCCCCTACGGAGTGACGAAGCTCATCGGCGAGCGATACCTGCACTACTACCAGTTCGTGCACGGGCTGAACTACGTGGTACTGCGCTACGCGAACGTCTACGGACCACGGCAGAATCCGCACGGCGAAGCAGGCGTCGTGGCCATCTTCACCGAGAAGCTCCTCCGCGGAGAGCAGCCCATCATAAACGGTGACGGAGGGCAGACGCGCGATTTCGTGTACGTGGGCGACGTCGTTCGCGCCAACCTGCTGGCCCTGGACTACGACCGCAACGACGTGTTCAACATCGGCACGGGCATCGAGACCGATGTGAACACGATCTTTCGGAAGCTGCGCGAGTACAGCGGGGCCGACGTTCCGGAGAAACACGGACCCGCCAAGCCGGGAGAGCAGCGTAGGAGCGTACTCGACTACAGCAAAGCGCGGCGCGAACTCGGCTGGGAGCCTCAGGTTTCACTGGACGAGGGTCTGCGACGCACGGTGGAGTATTTCCGCTCCCAACTCGCGGCGGCAGCTTCATGAGGCTGGGGAAATGGGCACTGCGGCCGAACGTTTTGAGCCCGAATCAGGCGCTGCAACGATGGAAGTAGGCGTGCGCAAAGAACTGCCTCCGGCCCTAACGCGCCACGACTTCGAGCGCGAGTTCGGGCTCGTGGGACGCTCCCGCCCCATGCTTCAGCTCTACCAAACCATCGAGCAGGTGGCGCCCACCGACATCTCGGTGCTGATCACGGGCGAGAGCGGTTCGGGCAAGGAACTCGTGGCCCGCGCCATCCACGGCCTCTCGCATCGCCGCGACCACCCCCTCGTGATCGTGAACTGCGGCGCTATTCCGGAGGGCATCATTGAGTCGGAGCTCTTCGGGCACGAGAAGGGCGCCTTCACAGGTGCTGTCGGGACCCGCAAAGGCTACTTCGAAGCCGCCGACGGGGGTACCATCTTTCTCGACGAGATCGGCGAAATGCCCCTCGGCACGCAGGTGAAGGTACTGCGCGTCCTCGAGGGGAAGGAGTTCATGCGGGTCGGCAGCACGCAGACACGTAAAGTGGACGTGCGAGTCATCGCCGCCACCAACCGCGATCTGTGGGAGCGCGTGGAGCGAGGAGAATTTCGCGAAGACCTCTACTACCGGCTGAACGCAGTCAACATCCGCGTTCCCCCGCTTCGGGAGCGACCCGACGACATCCCGCTGCTGGTCCGGAAGTTTGTGGAGGACTTCTGCCGGCAGAACCGCATCGAGTTCGAGGGCTTCACCGAGGGGGCCATTCGGATGATGCAGGAGTACACCTGGCCGGGCAACGTCCGCGAACTCAAGAATCTGGTCGAAAGCGTGATCGTGCTGGAGCGTGGCCGCAAGATCAACGAATTCGTGCTGGCCAAATACCTGAAGATGCCCGGTCCCGAGAACCGCTCGCTGCCCGTGCACATCGGCCGTCCGAAGGATGAGCTGGAGCGGGAATTCATCTACCGGGCGCTTGTGGATCTCAAGGCCGAGATCGGCCAGTTGCGTCAATTGATCCTTCAGCGCCTCAACCCGGTGCCAAGCCTGGGGCCGTGGCGGGGCAACCCGGAGGAAGAAGTGAAAGTCACGGAGGTGAAGACTTCCCCACTGCCCCTCGATCGGGACATTTCGCTGGAGGAAATGGAGAAAGAACTGATCGCACGTACCCTGGAGCGCTACGGCGGCAACCGACGCCGCGCGGCCAAGGCATTGAAGATCAGCGAACGAACCCTTTACCGAAAAATCAAAGAATACCAGCTCCCGTATTGAACAGTGCGGATCGTGAGAAAACATCCGTGCATCCGCCGGTTGACCCAGTGGATAAGCCTGTGGGCCGCGATGGGCCTGGCGGCGGGCTGCGGTGTGTACTCATTCTCCGGATCGTTGCCACGGCACATTCGGACCATTGCCATTCCGCTCTTTGAGGACCGCACCTCTGAATTCGGCATCCGGGAGGATCTGACAGATGCCCTGATCGATCAATTCACGCGGGACAACACGCTCACCGTTGAGAAGGACGAGCGCACCGCCGACTCGGTGCTGGAAGGAACCATCCTCAGGGTAGAAGACCGGGCGGGTCAGTTCGACGTTCAGGAACGCGTGAAAGAAATTCGCGTCTACGTGACCTGCCAGGTGCGATTCGAGGACCGCGTGAAACGTCGGGTTCTGTGGGAGGGCACGGTCACTCAGTGGGGAGCCTACGACCCCGATACCGACGGCCCAGAGGGACGCCAGCAAGCCATTCGCGAGGCAATCGAGAAGCTCGCTGAGGATATCCTGAACAAAGTCGTTTCAACTTGGTAGTTCCGGACGCTGTTCAACCGAATGTTGCCACATTTCGCAGCGGTGGGACCCGCGCCGTGGTTTCGCCACGGTCGGAAGGATGAATCCGAACCAGACACGTGGCCGAAACTGGGAGACAGGACGTTGAATTTCGATGAGGTGCAATGATGGCGCAAGCAAACGAGATCAGCTACCTGGAAAACCGGTTGGAGAACAATCCCGACTCCGTGCTTTTCGCCCGACTTGCTGACCGGTACATCGACCTCGGGAGGTTGGACGAGGCCGCCAATCTGTGCCGGCGGGGGCTGGAACGTCATCCGAAGTACGCGTCGGCCTACATCGTGCTGGCCAAGGCGCTCTGGAAGAAGGGCGAACTCGAAGACGCCGAAACCGCCGTCTCCAGAGCGCTGGAGTTGGAACCCCACAATCTACACGCTCTGCGCCTGCGCGCGGAGATCTTGCGCGCCACCGGCTGGGTGTCGAACGCGGCACAAGACTACCGAACTCTGAGTATTCTCGATCCGCTGGCTGAGGACGTGCGACGACAGCTCGAGGCCCTCAAGACCGAAGAAACTGAGGTGGTGACGCCGTCGGACGAAGAACGGCAGCCGACCCCGGAGGAGGAACTGGTCGTCGCCCAGTCGGAGGAAATACCCCCCGAGCCCGAGGAGCAGACCGAGCAGGTAGGCGAAGAGGTCGAAAAGGTCGTCGACGAGATCTTCGAGTCCGAGGGACTCGAAGCCCTCCCCGAGACCGGGGAAGGAACCCTCGAAGAGGCCGTGAGCGAAGAGCTGGGCGAGAAGAGCGCCGAAGAGGAAATCCGCGAGATCTTTGAGATCGAGGAGGAGAAACCGGAGGAGACAATCGAAACAGCCGCCTCCCTGGAGACCGAGCCCGAAGCCGAGCCGGAAACGAAGCCCGAACCCGAAGCGCCACAGCCCGAAGCTGCAGCGGAGGAAAAGCCAAAGGAAACCCACGCGCCCGGTTCGAGGCCCTCGATCGTCACCCCCACGCTCGGCGAGATCTACGCCGCCCAAGGCCAGTACGCCAAGGCCATCGGCGTCTTCCAAGTGCTGAAAGAGAAAGAGCCCGACAATCCGGAATGGGATCGTAAAATCGAAATGCTGAAGCAGAAGCTGGCCGAAGCTGAGAGCGAGAAGCAGAAGGGCGAGGGAGAAAGAAAGGAATAGCCGTATCCTGAATCCCGACCACGGGGCAGCTACGACGTCCGGGCATTCGGCTCTCGCCATCGCTGTGGCGACGCCGGACAGCACATGACGAAACGGGCGAGCCGAAAATGCGGCCCTGAGATGGCGACCGGTTGAGGAGCAGAACTCGTGAGGGTTCAGCTATCATCGTGTCCGGGGGCAACGCCTCCTGCCGGACAGGGCAAAAGGGCGGGCTGATCAAAGCCTCAACCCGACGGTTTTCCGCAGCCGGCGGTGCTTCTTTCGGCTTGCACACCGGGGCTCCCGGGGCACGGCTCCAACAGCTCTGAATAAAATGGACCGCAGCTCGGGCAGGGAGACAAGACGCTTCTTCGGAGACAGGACCAGCCAGTAGCTCCAGCCAGGGACCACTCGTGCACACCACCCTCCCTCAACTCCACGTCGTCATCGTGACGTTCAACTCAGAGTGCCAGATTGAGCGCTGTCTCAGCAGCCTGGCCCGGGCAGCGCAGGGCTTCGAGACGCGGGTGCGTGTGGTGGACAACGCCTCCACCGACGACACCGTCCAGCGGGTCGAACGCCTAGGGCAGGAGCTTCGCAGCCCAGACTTTTGCATAGAATTGCTTCGCCAGGAACGCAATCTCGGCTTCACGCGGGGCATGAACCGGGGCCTCGACGATTTCCACGCCGATGCCCTGCTGTGGCTCAATCCCGATGTGTATCTGGAAGAAGACGCACTGGCCGAACTCTGGACAGTTCTGCAAAGCGACACTCAACGGGGAGCCGTCGCCCCTCAACTCCTGAACCCGGACGGCAGCATTCAACCGTCGTGCCGGCGTTTCCCCAGCCAGCGCGACATCCTCTTCGAAATCGCGGGTTTGCCACGGCTCTTTCCACGCTCGGGTTTCTTCGCGCGTTGGAAGATGGGAGACTTCGATCACCGCGCGGCCGCACAGGTAGAGCAACCCCAGGGAGCCTGTCTGCTGGTCCGCGGTGAGGTCGCCAACTCCCTCGGGCCCCTTGATGAGCGTTTCCAAATGTTCTTCAGCGATGTGGATTACTGTCGCAGAATCTACGAGGCGGGTTACCACATCTGGTTCGAGCCCCGGGCTCGGGCCACGCACGAGCGGGGGGCAAGCGTGTTTCAGGTACGAGCGGAGATGATCCGTCAGTCGCACCGAGACCTGGTGCGGTACTTCGACAAATGGCACCCCGACGAGAAGTGGCTCAACCGAATCCTCCGAGCGGCCCTTGCCCTCGTCCTGCCCCTCCGTCTACTGGGGACGAAGCTCGCCGGTCTCCGGCGAAGCGCTTGGTACGGGCGCACGGCAGGCTCGGAGACGCAGACGAAAGTGTCAGTTGGAAACGATGACCGAGGGGAATCCCGCGCCCGGAAGGTGGTTCTCCCTTCCGAGGGTTCACAGCGATGATCCGCTCGGGCGCGGACCGGATTCAACTCTCTCGTCCTTCGCGGAGCAGGCGCCCGGGCCGACCACGAGTCCGGTGTGACCCAAAAGCTTGCAGGGAGAATTCGTCGGACCACTCATCCCGGACCACTTACAGCTGCGAGGAGGTTTCTTGAGGCGGCCGAGTGCACCCCCCACCTTGATCGATGGTGCCGCACCGTCCCGCGGCTCATCCCACACAGGGAAGCGCGCCGGACGTGTGGAACCTGGGTTTGCAACAGGCCCCAAGTCCTTCCGTTTCCTACAGCTCCTGGGCAGGCTCAGGGCGGTCGGGCAGCGCGTTGGCGTCCTGCTCCTGCTGGCGACTCTGCTTCCCGTGCGCGGCCTTCCCCAAGTACGGGAAGTACTCTGTGGTCTGAAGCCCGACATTCCGAGTCAAAGCCTTCCCAAGAGAGCCGGCTCCCTCGGATTGAGTCGAGTAGATCAGGTGCTGACACGCTACGGCGTGCAGACCGTGGAAAGAATCCCTTCCTTTCGCATGGACGACCCCGATGTGCCCGCGTTGGTGAAATTCACCTTCTCCGGACCGGTCGATCTTGCCGCACTCGCAGCCGACCTCCAGTCCACTGGCGCGGTGCGCTACGTCAGCCGCAACCACGTGTACGAAGTCACTTTCGTGCCGGACGACTCGGCTTTCTACGCCCAGTGGGTACCCACGAAGCTGCACTTGCCGGAAGTGTGGGACCTGGTTCGCGGCTCCCTCGACGTGCTCGTGGCCATCATCGACACCGGCGTCGACCCGCAGCACCCGGACCTGCGGGATGCCATCTGGGTGAATCCGGGGGAAGACGTGGACCACGACGGGCAAGCGACGGCCGCGGACCTCAACGGCGTGGAC
This sequence comes from uncultured Cytophagia bacterium, assembly GCA_964464205.1. Lineage (GTDB taxonomy): Bacteria > Zhuqueibacterota > Zhuqueibacteria > Oleimicrobiales > Geothermoviventaceae > Zestofontihabitans. Next base: position 2,934 of record CAYXFI010000057.1, on the reverse strand, counting down.
GACGACGGAAACGGGCTGGTCGACGACGTTTGGGGCTGGGACTTCGTGGACGCCCCACGTTTCCCGGACGGCGGCGACTACCGCGTTCCCGACAACGACCCTTCCGACGAAAATGGCCACGGGACCGCGGTGGCTGGCATCCTGGGAGCCACCGGGAACAACGGCATCGGCGTGGCGGGCGTGGCATTCGGCACAAGACTCATGATCCTGCGGGCTGGCACTTCGCGAGGCCTGCTGGAAGAAGACGACGTGGCCTCGGCCATCCTGTACGCGGTGGAAATGGGCGCACGAATCGTGAACATGAGCTTCGGCGACACCGAGCTCGCGCCATTTTTGAGAGACGTGATCGCCTACGCCCACGCCCGGGGCCTGGTGTTCGTCGCTTCCGCAGGCAATACCGGCGACAATACCCCTCACTACCCTGCGGCTTTGCCCGAGACCTTTTCCGTGGGAGCCAGCGACGAGTCCGACGAAGTAGCCCTCTTTTCCTCGTACGGAGAGACAATCGACTTCGTGGCCCCCGGCGTATCGGTGCTGACAACCCAGCGCGGCGGCGGCTACCAGCGCTTCAGCGGCACGTCAGCCGCCGCTCCCGTCGTATCGGGCCTTTGCGCCCTTCTGCTGGCGCAGCAGCCGGAGCTCCAGCCCGAACAATTGCGGGGCCGTCTCGCGTCCTCGGCCGTCGACATCTGGATCCCCGGCTGGGATCGACGCTCCGGTTCCGGACGAGTGGACCCTCTCGCCGCCTTGCACCTCACCCACGAGATCTACGCCCGCATCGAGCATCCCTGTTCCGACTGCGCAGTGGGGGACCAACACGAAGAGATCCTCGGGATCGCCTCTGGACCGGGCTTCACCCGGTACGTCCTCCTTCTGGGTTCGGGTGAAAACCCGACGTCGTGGGACAGCCTGGCGGTCTCCGACATCCGTGCCGTGGACGACGTGCTGGCCACCTGGCAACCTGCCCTGTACCCGGAAGGGCTGTACGTCCTCCGGCTGGTCGTAGAAGGGCTGGACGGCCTCGCCCTCGAGGACCGGGTTCGGATCCGCGTGGACCACACCCGACCCAACATCTGGAACGTGAACTTCCAGCCAATGTACGAAGCCGAATGGCCCGCGGCTCTGCTGAACTTCCAGACCAGCGATCTCAGTCTGGCCCGTTTCCGTTGGCGCCCTCCGGCAGCTCCGGACTGGAGCACGATCCACACACGCTACTTGGCCACGTCGCACTACTTGCTCCTGAGCCGATCCGAACTGCCCGCCGAAATCGAGTACGAGATCCAGGCCGAGAACTTACGTGGACAGGTGGCGACCTTCCGCAGGGAAGAGGGATTCTTCCGATACCGCTTCCGGGGCGATCGGCTCGCCACCGACTGGCTCACCGAATGCCTCCCGCCGCTTCCCGCTGGCTACCTGCTGACGAACGCGGCCGACATGAACGGCGATGGCACGCCGGAACTGATCCTCAGTCCAAGCGAGCGGGGCGGTTGGGGACCTGTCCAGGTGTGGCAGTGGGACGGAACCCAGTGGCAAAAGCTCGCGGAATCCGAACGCCCCTGGCTGCCCCGGCACGCAGCCGACGTGACCGGCGATGGCCGGGAAGACCTCCTCGTCGGTTGGGGCAATCAGTCCGCCTTGCTCACGCTGACGCCGGGAAGCGCGATCCTGCAGGAAATCTGGCGGCAAGACGACGATTTCTGGGCAGCCCGCTTCGTCGACCTCGACGGCGACGGCAAGCTTGAGATCGCGGGGCGGTGGCGCGGGGAATGGTCCCTGTGGGAACAGGTGGAAGACACCGGATTTGCCCTCTGGATCCGCCTGACGAATCCAACCCCGGGGAACAACTCCTACACCGTGCCACGAGTCGGATTCGGCGACACCGACGGCGACGGTCTGCGTGAGCTCTGCTACGCCGACGAGGACGGGGATGTGGTTCTCTACGAATTCGCCCCACCATCCGGAGCCAACGTCATCCTGCATCTGCGGGCACCGCTGCCCGAGGCTTCCGCCTTCGCCGATCTCGCCGATCTGGACGGAGACGGTGACGATGAGCTCATTCTCGGCTGCCACTCCGCCGAGTCCGTGAATCTGGAGCACGAGTTCGACACGCGAAGGTGGGTGTACCGCGTGTACCGGCATGCCAAACTCACCGACTATCAGCTCTGGTCCGAGTGGGTCTTCTTCGGCTATTACGACGATCAGGGCTTCCAGAGCAGCGTGGCCAGCGGCGATCTGGACCTGAACGGCCCCAGAGAGCTGCTGATCTGCGCATCGCCTGACTTCTACGTCGCTCATTTTGATCCGGACTCGCTGCGTCCCGTCCTCCGCGGCTTTCTCCCGCGCGTCACGTCCAACGCCGCCCCGGTTGCCGACTACGATGCCGACGGAATTCCCGAGGTGGCCCTCGGAACCGTCGCAGGTACCCGCTTCTTCAAGCTCACCGACGTCGCAAATTCGCTCCCGCCGCCCCTGCGTGTGACTGCCTACGCCTTGGACGAGCGTTCCGCTCGCATTCTGTGGGACCCCGTTCGCGCCGCGACGGAATACGAGCTCTGGCGTCAAAGAAGAGGCGAGCCCACCTTCGTGCAGATTGGTCGAACTACGCGGACGGAATTCGTCGACGCGAGCCTCAGCCCGGGCGCATCCTACCGCTACCGGGTCCGCCCGCTGAGCCCCGAAGGCGCTTCGGGGCCTGCGACAGATTCTCGCTGGATCCGCCCCCACACTCCCCCGACGCTGGCATCGGTCGAACAGGAGGGGGAAGCGACGATCCGAATCCGATTCACCCAAGCCATGGCCGAGGAAGCCACGGAGCCAGGACACTTCGTCGTGCGTGACAGCGAGGGAACCACAAAGGCAGTGGGCAGCGTCGCACGCGGCCACAGATTTTCGGAAGTATTGCTCACGCTCCGCCGTCCCTTCGACCGCGAGGAA
>CAYXFI010000056.1:0-15075 GCA_964464205.1 uncultured Cytophagia bacterium | reverse complement strand
GATCGCGCAAACCGCTTGCTTCTTGTTCTCTTGTTCACTAAATTCAAAAGCTTGGATCAGGAAGCCGCAGTACGGAGGAGGATCGGAATTGAAGAAACCCAAAACGACAGTTCCCAAACTGAGCCAGATCGAGCCGAAGTGGTACGTAGTCGATGCGGAGGGCAAGATTCTCGGCCGCCTGGCGAGTCGGGTGGCGGCCATTCTGCGGGGCAAGCACCGCCCCGAGTTCACCCCGCACCTGGATCTGGGCGACCACGTGATCATCGTGAACGCCGACAAGATCCGTGTCACCGGCAAGAAAGCGCAGCAGAAGTACTACGTACGTCACTCCGGTTACCCGGGCGGACTGAAGAAAGTGTCCTACACGCGCATGCTGCATGAGCATCCGGAGCGCATCCTGTACCACGCGATCAAAGGGATGCTTCCTCACAATCGGTTGGGCCGAAAGTTGCTGAAGAAAGTGCGGATCTACGCAGGACCCGATCATCCGCATCAAGCGCAGAAACCTGAACCTCTGGAAATCTGATCACAGAGAAAAGGCGAACGATGACCACGAAGGTTACGAGCTTCGACGCAACTGGAAGGCGCAAAGAGGCGGTGGCCCGTGTGCGTTTGGTACCGGGCGAGGGCAAGATGATCGTGAACGGGCGGCCCTTTCTCGACTACTTCAAGCGGGAAACGCTGAAGATGATCGTCGAGGAGCCGCTGGAAGTCACCAACACGCTGGGCAAGTTCGACATCTACGCCAGAGTGAAAGGCGGTGGCCTCAGCGGTCAGGCCGGCGCGATGCGGCTCGGCATCGCCCGCGCGCTGGTTCTGTACGACGAGAGCTTGCGTCCCACCCTGCGCAGTAAGGGCTTCCTCACGCGCGACCCCAGAATGGTGGAGCGCAAAAAGTACGGTCAGCCGAAAGCCAGGAAGAGGTTCCAGTTCAGCAAACGGTGACGTTTCCCCCATTGGAACCTCCGTTCCGCACGCCGGGGCGGAGGGTTTTTTGTGACCGGAGCTGTCAAAACACACATCCCCGCTTTCCCATCGGGTGCCCCACCGGGGTCGACTGGGTGAACACGGGGATGGAGGAAAAACCCGAAGCAATCGAAGGAGGAAGAGCATGACGGAAGTCACACTTCAAGATCTCCTCGCCGCGGGGGTTCACTTCGGCCATCTGACCCGCCGCTGGAACCCCAAGATGAAGAAGTACATCTTCATGGAGCGCAACGGCATCTACATCATCGACCTGAAGAAGACGCTCAAGCTGCTCCAAAGGGCCTGCGAGGAGATCACCCGCATCGTGCGCGAAGGTGACCACGTGCTGTTCGTCGGCACGAAGAAACAGGCCAAGGAAATCGTGCAGACCGAAGCCGAGCGCTGCGGTCAGTTCTACGTGGTCGAGCGTTGGCTGGGCGGCACCCTCACGAACTTCGTCACGATTCGCAAGAGCATCAAGCGACTGAAAAACCTCGAGAAGATGGCCACCGACGGCACGTACGATAAGCTCACGAAAAAGGAGATCCTGCGGCTCGAACGCGAGAAATCCAAACTCGAGAAGGTCCTCGGTGGCATTCGCGACATGAACCGCCTCCCGGGCGCCCTGTACGTGGTTGACGTGAAGAAGGAACTGATCGCGGTGAACGAAGCCCGACGACTCGGCATCCCGGTGTTCGCCATCGTGGACACCAATGCGGATCCCGACCTCGTCGACTTCCCGATTCCGGGCAACGACGACGCATTCAAGTCCATCAACGTGATCACGCATGCCATTGCCGACGCAGTGATCGAAGGTCTCGAGGGCCGGGCCGAAGTTGCTGAACCGACGGCCGAAGAAGAAGAGATGGAACTCAAATACGCTGAAACCGAAGTGGAAGACGAAGAGACCTACTACCCTGAAAAGGAATGAGCTGCTCCGATTCCTCCGCGAAGCTGTGGACCTGCAACACATCGTCCGAAATCGCACTCCAAACCGACAACGCACGGAGGTAGAAGTCGAATGGCAGTGACTGCGGAACAGGTAAAGGCCCTGCGCGAGAAAACCGGTGCCGGCATCATGGACTGCAAGCGGGCACTAAGCGAAGCCAACGGAGATTTCGACAAAGCGATTGAGATTCTGCGCAAGAAGGGCATCGCTACGGCGCAGAAGAAGAGCGGCCGGGAGGCGAAAGAAGGACTCATCGACGCCTACATCCATCCCGGCAGTCGGCTGGGAGTTCTGGTGGAAGTGAATTGCGAGACGGATTTCGTGGCGCGTACGGATGAGTTCAAATCCTTAGTCCGCAACATCGCCATGCAGGTCGCCGCGGCGAACCCAATTGCGGTGCGGCGCGAGGACATTGATCCAGCTGTCGTCGAGAAGGAACTGGAGATCTACCGGGCCCAGGCCAAGGACGAGGGCAAGCCGGATCACATCGTGGACCGCATCGCCCAGGGGCGGCTGGAGAAATTCTACCAGGAAAACGTGCTGCTCGAACAGCCCTACATCCGCGACCCGAACATGACGGTGAAACAGCTAATCGAAGAAGCTATCGCCAAGCTCGGCGAGAACATCGTCATCCGCCGCTTCGTGCGCTACCAGCTCGGCGAGTGACGCACGGAACCATTGTGACGAGGCCGAATCGAGCCATTCGATTCGGCTTTCGAATACCTGCACAAGGGGCTGCTGACCGGGAGCCAAGCAAGGGAACAGAGGGGATGAGCAAGCCGATCTACCGACGTGTTCTTTTGAAGCTCAGCGGTGAAGCCCTGATGGGGGAACGAGGCCTGAGCATCGATCCCGACGTCGTGGCGCGGATTGCTCGGGAAATCAAAGACGTCAGGGAGCTGGGCGTCGAAATGGGCATCGTGATTGGCGGTGGGAACCTGTTCCGCGGCCTCTCGGCCAGCGCCCGCGGGATGGATCGCGTCACGGCCGACTACATGGGAATGCTTGCCACCGTGATCAACGCCTTGGCCCTTCAGGATCAGCTTGAACGTTTCGATGTTCCCACCCGTGTACTCTCCGCGCTGAAAATCGAGGAGCTCGCCGAGCCGTTCATCCGGAGGAGAGCCATCCGGCACCTCGAGAAGGGCCGAGTGGTGATCTTTGCAAGCGGCACGGGCAATCCTTTCTTCACCACCGACACTGCCGCTGCCCTCCGGGCGGTGGAGATTGACTCGGAGGCCATCCTCAAGGGGACCAAAGTTGACGGCGTGTACGACTCCGACCCGGTAGTCAATCCCAACGCCCAGCGGTACGAACATCTCACCTACATGGACGTGGTCAAGCGGCGTCTGAAGGTCATGGACGCGACCGCTGTCACACTCTGCATGGAAAACGATCTTCCCATCATTGTTTTCAATTTGAAGACACCGGGTAACCTGCGCAGGGTATTGCTGGGAGAGAACGTAGGGACCAAAGTGGACGGTGGGAGCCATGATCATTGACGAAGTATTCCAGGACGCAGAGACGCGCATGCAGAAGACGGTGGAAGCGACCCGATCCGAGCTCAGCAAGATCCGCACGGGCAAAGCCTCGCCCGCCATCTTGGACGCCATCCGCGTCGACTACTACGGAACCAGTGTGCCCATCAAGCAGGTGGCGAGCATCAGCGTACCCGAGCCTCGGCTGATCCAGATCCAGCCGTGGGACAAGAAGATACTGCCTGAAATCGAGAAGGCCATCCAGAAGTCAGACCTCGGGCTCAATCCGATCAACGACGGAAACCTGATCCGGCTTCCCATCCCACCCTTGACCGAGGAACGGCGCAAAGACCTGGTTCGCGTCGTCCACAAGCTCGGAGAAGAAGGGCGCATCGCGATCCGCAACATCCGGCGTGACGCCAACGAGCACCTGAAAAAGGCGGAGAAAAACCACGAGATCTCCGAGGACGACGCACACCGCGCGATGAAGGAAATCCAGGAGCTCACGGACGAGTACATCGAAAAGATAGACGAAGTCATCAAGGCGAAAGAAAAGGAAATCCTCGAAGAGTAGCGGTGGGTCCGTGAGAATCCCGTCCTGGGATGCCGCTAAGCGCGATCGACGCTCCCCTGAGGATGGCGCTCAAGTTGCAAGATTTCGCGGGGTAGGAGGGCGCAGGGGCTTCACGTTCAATAGGAATCCGTCGATCCTTCCCCATTTTCCATCGAAAACAAACAGGCCGGCGCGAAATCGCGCCGGCCCGCTCGCAAAGCTCTCGTGAGAGTCCGACTACTTCTGTTCCTTGCCCTCTTCGCCGCTACCAGACGGCTTTTCCCCCTCACCCTTTGATTCTCCCGACTCACCGCCGGATTCTTTCTTCTCCTCCGGCTTTTCCTCTTCGCCTTTCTTCTCTTCCTCCGCGGGTTTTGCAGCCTCTTCCGTCTTCTTCTCGATCTCCTCTATCTCCTCCTCCCGCTCCTTCCGCTCGAGCAGGTTCTCGTCGTCTTTCTTCTTGCGCAGCACGATGAAGATGAGCGTGTTGCCGACGTTGAAAGTGGACAGACCGTACGAAACCACCCACGCACCCACGACCACCAGCGAGATCGCGAAGATGTAGGCCGCTACATTCAGGACGGCCGGAAGTTCGAGAGCGTAGAACTCGCGCGCGAAATACACGTGAGGAGCAAACGAGCGGAAAATGGCCTCGACCCAATCTTGCGACAGGAACGCCCACTTTTGCACGAGGTACTGACCCTGGGCAGCCAGGTTCACGTACTTCTCGCCCATGCTGAAGGCGAACAGGGCGTTCATCGTGACCACGGCTTTCTTGACGAACCAGGCCAGCACTCCGAAAGAGAAAAGTGAGAGTACGACGGAGAGCACCTGGTACACCACTAAACGCCACGGCTGACTCCAGGTGACGGAGAAGGACTGGAAGATCGTCTCGAAGGCATCTTCATCGGTCGTGGCAAGTACGGCGGGGGCGATCACCGCCGAGACGAACGTGACAATCACCAGGAAAACCAGGAACAGTGCTGCCGCCACCCAAACGAAGGTGAACAAGCTCAAACCGATTTCGCCGACGTAGGGAATGCGACCCAGCAGACCCACTACCCAGGCACCAATTACGAAGGAGAAGGCCATCAGTGCGATCCCTACGGGCGCCATCACAACCGACGGCAGCTTCTTGAACGCAAACTGATAGGCTTCCTTCCAGGTGTAGAAGTTGTCGCCTTTCAGCAGCTTGTAGGCCGCCCTCGAGACTGCGGTTGCAGACACCCACCACGCCACCACCAGCACAACCAGCCCCACGGCGTACACAAGCCAGCTGTACCAGGGGATCGCTCCGGTCTCCGCCCACAGGCAGGGAAACAGGCCCCACTTGTCCCACGAGTCAGCCAGGCCTTTCCCGGCGGCGAGAAACGAAAGGTACGTGAAAATCACGTAGCCGCCGTAGCCGACCAGAAGGCCGAGGAACTGAATCCAGATCCGCTGCAAGCTCAGTGCGATCCTGGGTGACCGAAATACGTCCCGGAAATCGAAGTAGAGTTTCACCATCGGAATCCTCCTTTGCCTTCTCTTCCCTTCGCCGTCAGCCTACCGAACTGCGAATCACCCGGACAACCTTCGTCGATTCGATGCCCCCGAATTCCGCGGGCCCATCGGTAGACCTGCTTCACAAGATGTTGCCTCCGCACAAGCTGCCGTGGGTCTGGCCGCCTGGTCGTCCGTGTCCCCGCGGAATGGAGCCACGTCCGCTACTCGTTTCCCACCTTCCCGTTCGCCCCACCCGTCGATCTGAAGGTCCTTCCGCTTTCCGAGATCTTGTTGGAAACTCAGACTTATCCGCTCATCGCTCCGGTCCCCAACACCGCTCCCACCGGTCGCAATGGGGAAAGACCTCGCGCCGAGCTCTCTTCTTCCGCTGTACTTCCGCCCCACACCGGCAACGCACCTTCTGAGACTGTTGGATCGGCTGGAAAACCCCTAACTTTTTGAAGCTCAGTCAATTATAGGAAATCCGCCTTCCACAGTCAAGCACTATCTGTGACGAACAGGTAATGGCGTTTCCGCCTCAGTCGTTTCCCCGTTCCTGCGGCACGTTTTCGCCCTTTTTGCGGCGCACACGTACGCTCAGGATGCGATTGCCTTGCACTTTCTCGATGGTGAATTCGAACCCGCCGAATTCGATGCGGTCCCCTTCCCTCGGCACGTGGCCCGTGAGGTGGAAGATAAAACCCCCGAGGCTCTCGTATTCCTTGTCGGTGGGCAAGTCCGCCCCCAGAAGTTCATTCACCTCATCGAGGTCCATCTTGGCAGCCATGAGGTACGTGTCTTCGTCGATCTTCTGGTACAGCGGTACCTCGCGGTCGTATTCGTCCTGAATCTCCCCCACGATCTCTTCGATTACGTCTTCCAGCGTCACCAGTCCGGCCGTGCCGCCGTACTCGTCCACCACAATTGCCATGTGGGTGCGCTCTTTCTGGAACTCGCGGAGAAGCTCGTCGATCAGCTTGCTTTCCGGCACGAAAAGCGGGGGCCTGGCCAGCTCCCCCAGGTCAATGTTCGCGTTCTCCTTGCCGAGGTACGGGAGGAGATCCTTCGCGTGAATCACCCCAATCACATTGTCGACCGTGTTCTCGTACACCGGGATCCGAGTGTGGCCCTTACTCTTGATCAGATCCACCAGCTCCCGCAACGAAGCCGATCGCTCAATACACACCATGTCGATGCGGGGGACCATGATCTCACGGACGTGCGTCTTACCGAACTCGAAGATGGAATGGATCATCTCCCGTTCGTCTTCCTCGAGCTCCCCCTTTTCCTCACCAACGTCGATCAGCGCGCGCAGCTCCGGTTCGGTCAGAGCAAACGCGCCCTCGCGCACGCCCAACAGGCGTTCCAGCCAGCGGGAGAGCGCACTAATGGGCCGTACCAGCGGCGAAAAGAGAACGATCAGGGGCCCGAGGACCCCGGCGGCCAGCACGGCGTAGCGCTCGTTGTGTCGCACTGCGATGATCTTCGGCGTCACCTCCGAGAAGATCAGAATCACTAGCGTGACCACCACCACTTCCGCCAGCATCGCCCACGTGGGGCTGAACTGGTAAACCTCCGCCACATCAGCGGTCAGGAGCGCGGCGATCGTGGCCGCCGAAACATTGACCAGAGTGTTGCCAATGAGAATGGTGGTGAGAAGCTGGCGGGGTTGCTCCAACAGGCGGAGTACGCGTCGCGTGCCCCTGGTGCCCTTCTCTTGCAGGCGACGCCGCTCCGGCTCCGACAGGGAAAAAAGCGCTGTCTCGCTCCCCGAAAAGAAAGCCGATAGCAAAAGGAATACGAGAAACAGGAAAAGCCTACTCCAGTAGTCGCTTTCCAACGACGATCATCCCTCCTTTAGTCTGCTGATCCGACGTCTTTCTCCTTGATCCCCTGCACAGGCAAACGGGCATGCCCCTGGCCGGCTGTCATCGCCAGGAAGCGATCCTCCTCCCTGCTCATTTCCGCGCGTGCTTCTTCCGTCGCGTCATCGAAACCTACCAGGTGCAACGCTCCGTGAGCAGCGAGTCGGGAGAGCTCCTCCCAAAAGCCCAGCCCGTACTCCCGGGCCTGCCGCTCCGCCGCATCTACGCTCACGTAGATCTCCCCCTCCAAACGCTCGGCCTCGTCGCTCAGATCGAAGGCGATCACGTCGGTGCTGCGATCGCGACCCAGATACTGGCGGTTTAGAGATCGAATCTCTCGATCGTCCACGAAGATGACGTTGATCGAGGCATCCCGTCCGCGAGCGTGCTCAGCCAGAATCTCGCGCACCAGCCGAAGTATCCTCGCGCGTGGCACCCTCCGCCGGGTCGTGTTGAACAGCTCCACTCTCACTGGAAGGCTCCTTTGCGTCCCCTGCACTCACGAGCTCGGCCCTCTCGGCCGCGGGCTTCGGCGCACCTTTCTTTCCTTCGTCCGAGGCCTCTCTTCCTTCCTCCGCGGACGGGTAAGCCACACGCGGGTGGAATACACCCGTCAGCGCCTGCACAAAGGCATCCGCAATCTTGTTCAGGTCACGCAACGTGAGCGGACTTTCGTCCAGTTCACCCTCGTTGAACCTGCGCTGGATGATCGAATTCACCACTTGCTTGACCCGCGCCGGTGTGGGTTGCTTCAAACTTCGGACCGCGGCCTCCACGGCGTCGGCCAGCATCACAATCGCCGTCTCTTTGCTCTGAGGCTTCGGGCCTGGGTAGCGGAACTTCTGCTCGTCGATCGCCTCCTGCCCATTCTCTTTGGCTCGCTCGTAGAAGTAGCTCATGAGCTGCGTACCCTGGTGTTCCCGGATGAAGGCGATGATTTCCTTTGGAAGCCCCGCCTCCCGGGCAATCTCCACTCCCTGCCGGATGTGATTGGCCAGGATCAGCGCGCTCATGCTGGGCGACAACTTGTCGTGAGGATTCTTCCCACTCCCCTGATTCTCGATGAAGTACTCGGGCTTCTCCATTTTGCCGATGTCGTGATAGTAGGCACCCACGCGGGCCAGGAGCGAATTGGCCCCGATTGCTTCGGCCGCTGCCTCGGCCAGGTTGCCCACCATCAGGCTGTGATGGTAGGTCCCCGGAGCCCGCACCGCCAGCTCTCTCAACAGAGGCTGATTCAGGTCGGAGAGCTCCAGCAAAGTCATGTCCGTGGTGGCGTCGAACGCGAATTCCAGCACAACGGCCAACCCGTAGGTCAGGATCGGAGCGAGGAAGCCCGCCGTGACGCCGTAGGCCCAGTTGATCGCGAGCTTTTCCAGAGAGACGTAGTGCAGCAATTCCAGGGCCGTGATACTGAGCAGATAGGCCCCCACAAGACGGATCACCGAATTCAGCACCCAGCTTCGGGAGCGAACCCGGCTCACAGCAGTAACCGCCACCGCCCCCGTGATCACCGCAACCATCGAGACGGAAAACTCATTCCCGCGCATCCCGGCCACAATCAACGCCAGGGCTACGGTGCCCACGAAACCGGCCCGCGGGTTGAAAAAGATTGTGAGTAGCATGGAAGATACCGCCACCGGGATCAAGTAGCCAGACACGTTGGTGCGGTTCACCAGGTACGCGGCGGCCACTGAGAACAGAAGTATGATTGCCGCCAGAAGCGACTTGTCCCAGGCAGCCAGAACCTTTTTGTCGCTGAGGATCAGGTACAGAAGGAAAACGCCCAGCGCCAGAGCAACGAAAAGTAACCTTCCTACGTAAGGCACCATGGCCCGCAGGGGTCCGCCCTCGGCCTGTCGCTCGGCGAGCGCTTCCGCCAAGCTCCTGAGCTTCTCCAGGTGTTCGGGTGTAACCCGCTCATGGCTTTCGATGATCCGCTCCCTTTCCAGGACCATTCCTTTCGCGCGCGGTACGCTGCGCACGGCTTCCTCGATCCGCCGCTGCGTCTCCGCCGGATCGTAGATCAGATTCGGGCGCACGAAAGGCAAAGTCAATTGGTAACCGAGCTTCACCAGCTCTTCGTTGCCGAGCGCCTCCCGGAGCCTCTCCAGCAAGGCCGCCTCCGCCTCGCCGCGATCGTAGTAGAAGCGCAGCTCGTCGGCCACTTCGGAGCCATGGGTGAGGATTGAGATTCGGCCGGAGCGCGTCGGAAGCTCGTCCTTCGCTACATCCAGTACGCCGGTGTCGTAGATTCCGCGGAGCACGTCCTGGAGCGCGCGAACGTTCTCGGGCTGTTTGAACAGCGTGGGAAGCGCCGAAAGGCTTTCTTCGGGCAGGACTATGCTGTGACGACGGAGGATCGAAGCCGCTTCCGCCAGCTTCGCGGAGTCGACCCGCCCCCGACCGACGATCGCATTGAGCTGATCCAGCAATTCCGAAAACGCCGCCAACTCTGCCACTGCAATGGTGTCCAATCGCGTGAACACCGCCGGCACGTTCTCCCGCGCCCGCTCCACATCCCGGCGGTATTCTTCGTCGCTCTTGTTCACGGGGAACGTGAAGGGAGCGATGATATCCTCGCCCACGTACACATCCCCCACGCGGAGGTTGGCGAACTGGTACGTCTTCCCGCGCGGGAACAGGAAGGCGGTGAGGATCACCAGCGAGGCGAAAATTGCGGTTTGGGGCAAATAGCCCAGCCGCGCCTTCTCGCCGCCTCGGCGGGTTGTTGAGATCGGCTCGCTACGATGTTTCCTGCGCCAGAGTTTGCGACGCAGTTCCTGGACGATCGGAGGCACTTGAGCAGACCCTCCAACGATTGTCTTTCAGCTTTCGTTCCTGGCGTCCTGTTCCCCCTCGTCGGAAGAGGAAGCCCGTTTTTCCTCCTCCCCCGAGGCACTGAGCGCCCTGGCGGCGTCGTACGCATCGTAGGCACGGATGATCTCCCGCACCAGCCGATGCCTCACCACGTCGGACTCCGTCAGGTAGACGAATGCAATCCCTTCGATCCCTTTCAACACATCCTGAATCTGAACCAGGCCCGACTGGGCGTAGTTTGGCAGGTCCACTTGCGTGATGTCGCCGGTGATGATAGCCCGGCTGTTCACACCCAGGCGGGTCAGGAACATCTTCATCTGCAACGCCGAGGTGTTCTGCGCCTCGTCAAGAATCACGTACGCATTGTTCAAGGTCCGCCCGCGCATGTAAGCCAGGGGAGCGATCTCGATCACGTTGGTTTCCATCAATTTGCGCAGCTTTTCCGAAGGAAGCATATCGTACAGGGCGTCGTAGAGCGGTCGGAGATACGGATCGACCTTCTCCTTCAAATCACCAGGCAGGTAGCCCAGGCTCTCGCCAGCCTCAACTGCAGGCCGCGTCAGAATGATCCGTTCCACCTGGCGCTCCCGCAGCGCCGCCACCGCGATCGCCACCGCAAGGTAGGTCTTCCCGGTTCCGGCCGGTCCGATCACGAACACGATGTCGTTTTCCAGCGTCGCCTCGTAGTACCGCTGCTGCCCCTCGGACTTGGGCCGGATGAGGCCGCTCTTCGTGTACAAAATGACCGAGCGTTCGCCCTCTCTACGCGGCGCGGCGCTCCGGGCCATTCGGATGCTTCGCTGCTCCAGCGGCCGACGGCTCTCCGCCAGCACGAGCTGGGTTACAGTATCAACGTCGCCCTCCGTCACCCGGTCGGTTCGGTTCAGGATGAAAATCAACTCGTTGAAGATTCTCTCCAGAGCATCGAGCTCCTGATCATCGCCGCGAAGGACGATCTCTCCGCCACGAACGACGATGGTGGCATCGAACGCCTCCTGCAGGCGACGCAAGTTGGCATCGTGAAGCCCGAGTAGCCCCAGGTGATCGATTCCACGAATAGAAATACGGCGCTCGCTCATACGACTCGTTCAACACCCTCCGTTTGCAATCTCCTCGTTCGCACTCCTCCGAAAACAGTGCAATGGCCGGTTCGCCCTCTTTCATCAACCGCTTAAACGCTTTGCACTGCCGCGGGTTCGAACTGCGAACCCGCGAGGGTACAAAAGAAAAGCCCTCGGCCTTCCCGCAGGTCCGGGAGGCCGAGAGCCCTATGATCCGCGTACACCTGCACCTGGCCCCGCGTTCCGCAAGCAGCGGGTCCCGCTTGTTGCCGCCTCCCCTGCGCTGCTACTCTCGGGGTCCAAGTCGCAGAGAGCCCTGATCCTACACCGCTACTCTTTCGGAATGATCAGCACCGAGTACGGGTAAATCAGGTTCGGGTCATCCCCGATGATGTCCTTGTTCGCCTCGTAGATCCGGGTCCACTTGGTGGGATCGTTGTACACATCTGGGTTGGCGGCGATTTTGTAGAGGAAATCGCCTTTGCCCACCAGGTACTCACCCGGGCCTACTTCGCGCTGAATCTTAAGCACCTGATCGGGATAAATCAGATCCGGGTCTTTGATCTGGTCGCGGTTGTACGTGTAGATACGCATCCACTGGTAAGGATCTCCGTAGATGTCAGGTTTGCCGGAGATCTTCCAGAGGTAGTCGCCGCGAACGACGGTGTACTCATCGTACACGGCCTTCGGCAATTTGGCGCGGAGCTGCGCAATTTTGCCCTCAATACGCGCAATTCGATCCTGCATCTCCGAAAGGAGGGCGATCTTGCTCTGCTTCAGCTCATTGAGCTTCGCCTCGGCGGCATCGATCTCTTTCCTGCGCTTGAAAAGCTCCTCCGGCGACAGCGCAGCGAGACCGTCCACCTGCCGTTCCAGATTCTCCAGCTCCTGACGGAAAGCGTTCACGTCCGCTTCCGTCACGCCCAGCAGATCGTAAATCTCCTTCCAAATGGTCTTGATCTCTTCCTCGGTGGAGGCAATCTGCGCTTTGAGCTGTTCGATGTCGCTCTGGCACTTCTCCAGGTCTGCTTTGGCCTTCGCCTCACGTTGCTGCCACTGAGTCAACTGGGCCTGGTACTCTTCCATGCTCATCTTCTCTTGGGCAAGGCTGATATTGGCGCTGAGAAGCATGGAAAAGGCGATGCCCAGTGCTACCACTGCCAGCACCAACTTACCTATTTTCATCGGGCGTCCTCCCTTTTCTTTTCGTCTCCCAGAAGTCGATCGAGTCGCTCAGCTACGCTACATGCTTTGCAACCTGCTCTGGACCGTCGACTTCTCGGATTTCACCTTCGCCAGTTCGTCTTGCTTCGCCTTCAGTTGCTTCTCAAGATCCGCCTTTTCCTTCTGGCATTCGCTCAACTGCTGCTCAGCCGCCAATGCCGCCTTCTTGGTCTCTTCCAGTTGCTGCAGCTGCTCTTGGCTCGGATGTCTGGCGCAGCCGGTCCACGAGAAAGTGGCCGCCACGAGCGCCGTCATCGCGAGCGCCGTCGTGAACTTAGTTAGCTTTCCCATGCGAATCGCACCTCCTTTCCTTGCGTCTGCCATTGAACAATAGTTCCGCACCCTTGCCGTTTTCTACGATTCAGCGCCGCTATAATAGCAAAATCCGCCTACTTTGTCAAGGGAAAAGATTACAGATCAGTTACTTGCTAATGCTTGTCTCCGCTGGGACTACAATGATTCCGAGTTCCGCCAGTTGCTTTGGATCGACCTCCGAGGGAGCGCCGTCCATCAGCGAGATCGCCCGGTTCGTCTTCGGAAAGGCGATCACATCGCGAATCGTGGAGCGACCCGCCAACAGCATCACCAGCCGGTCAAAACCAAAAGCGATGCCGCCGTGGGGCGGAGCTCCGTACTCCAGCGCCTCGAGCAAGAATCCGAACTTCGCCTCCGCTTCCTCGTCGCTGATCTCGAGCAGCTGAAACATCTTGCGCTGCAAGTCCCGGCGGTGGATTCGGATCGACCCACCTGCCACCTCATTTCCGTCCATGACCAGATCGTAGGCCTTGGCGCGCACCTTCTCCGGTGCCGAGTCCATGAGCCGGATGTCCTCATCCATCGGGCTGGTGAAGGGGTGATGCCGCGCGACGTACCTCCCCTCCTCGTCGGACCATTCCAGCAGCGGGAAATCCACGATCCACGCCAGCTTGTGTTTGCTCCGATCGATGAGATTCTCGCGTTCCGCCAGGTGCAGCCGCAACGCTCCGGCCAACTGCAAAGAAGTCTCGCGGGAATCGGCGATCAGCAGGAGCAAATCGCCGGCTTGGGCTCCGCTCTTCTCCAGAATGGCTCGCTGTTCGCCCTCCGAGAGGAACTTCGCCACGCCGCCTTCGAGTTTTCCGTCCGCAGCTTTGAGGGCCACGAGACCCTTGCCGCCCTCTCCGGTCACGAACTCGGTCAGCTCGTCGATCTGCCGCCTGGAGTAGCCAGCTCCGCCCGGAAGGCACACGCCCACCACCGCTCCGTGATTCGCCACCACGCTTCGGAAAACCTTGAACTCCGAACCGGCCACCACCTCCGACACATCGAATAGCTCCAGGCCGAAGCGTAGGTCCGGTTTGTCCGTGCCGTACTTCGCGATGGCCTCCTCGTAGGACAAACGCGGAAAGGGCACCTCGAGCTCCTGGTCGAGGATTTCCCGGAACACGTGGACCATCAAGCCCTCAACCACCGCCAGCACGTCCTCCCGAGTGACAAAAGACATCTCCAGGTCGATCTGGGTGAACTCCGGCTGGCGGTCCGCCCGCAGATCTTCGTCCCGAAAGCAACGCACGATCTGGTAGTAGCGGTCGAAACCAGCCACCATCAGGATCTGTTTGTACGTTTGCGGCGACTGGGGCAGAGCGTAGAACTTGCCGCGGTGGATTCGGCTCGGCACCAGGAAATCCCGCGCACCCTCGGGCGTGCTGCGCATGAGAAAGGGCGTCTCGATTTCGACGAATCCCTGGCTGTTCAGGTAGGACCGCACGGCCTGGTAGGTTCGGTGACGCAACAGCAGGTTCTGCTGCATCTCGGGCCGCCGCAAGTCCAGGTAGCGATACTTGAGCCGCAGTTCTTCCGAGGCCTCCGTACGGTCGGCGATCACGAACGGCGGGGTCTTGGCCTCGTTCAGGATGGTTACTTCCGTAGCGGCCACCTCAATCTCACCGGTGGCCAGCTTGGGATTGACCATGCCCTCCGGCCGCCTCTCTACACGGCCGGTCACGCTGACCACGTACTCTCCTTTGAGGGCCCGTGCGCGCTCAAACGTGGGCCCACTCACTTCCGGGTCGAAGCGCACCTGAGTCACGCCGTACCGGTCGCGCAGGTCGACGAAAATGAGCCCACCGTGGTCCCGGCGCCTGTGGACCCAGCCGCACAAGGTCACAGTTCGCCCAACGTGCTCCGCCCGTAGCTCCCCGCACGTGTGAGTTCGCTGCCAAGGTTCACGTGACACTGTTTCGTTCCTCCCAGAGCACCTCTGCCATTCCGGTCGATCCGTTCGCGCGATTCTCAAGCCTGAATACGGGCATTCCACTGGCCGTGCTCTCCCCGGGGCCGGTCACACAGCCGCCCCCGCCCGGAGGACAAGCCTTCGGTTTCCGTAGAGCGTGTACCGTTGCTTTTCCGGCCGGGGGATCGCCCATGCCTTGAATTCACGTAGCTCACCAGTTTCCTCAGGAGATGCGCCCAAGTTCTTCACCAACTTGGCCGGTTCGCACCCAAAAATCTAAGAAACTCAGGCGATTCCTCCAAAGCCTTCTACCCCGCGCCCTTCCCTTCCCAAAGGCAAGCTTCCGGGACAACCGCCAGCAACGCAAAGATTCTGCACCTGCCCCGGGGCCGTCGCCCATCCGCCCGTAGCCGAACAACCCATCAGATCCGGCGACCGCCTTCGGCCGCCAAGGTCACTTCT
>CAYXFI010000055.1:0-15287 GCA_964464205.1 uncultured Cytophagia bacterium | reverse complement strand
CCCGCTCCCGACTCTCCGCGGGTCTGCGATCTGCGCGTGAGAGGTTTGCCTTCACCGGGAAACACGTAACAAGGCACCTCTTGCCGGGAGATTTTCCCATTCTCCCGAGTGCTCCTCCAGTGCTTCCAATGAGGTCGCCTGCGAGTTCAATTGGACGCAGATCAACGCAGACAAACGCTGATTGGCGCAGATCTCCTCCGATTCCCTCTGGCGACAGGAGCCGAGAGGATCAGGCCACCGCGGTTGACGCATCTGCTTTGAAATTGCTGGATTGGAGCGAAGGGTCTCGAATTTTCGGTGGACTCCCTGACCTCTTGCCGCAAAAGGAGGTGAACCAAGGACACGTACGATTTCGAATTGGAAATGCAACTGTCGGCTGTTCTCTCTCCTCCCCTTCGCGTCTTGCCGACTTGGCGAGAGGCGGTCTCTTTACGACCAAGCGTGCCCCGGATGCGACCTGTCCTCAACTCACCCAGAAACTGACGTAGCAAAATTAGTCCACGTCCCTCGCGTACACGTACACGAACTCCGGACCAATACCCGGCGCCTCCAGCACGTAGGCACGGTAGCCATCCGGAGAGAAGGCCACAGCCTGAGGAGCTCTCAGGTCGCGGGCCAACGCGTCCACCACACGGAATTGCTGGTCCAGCTCCAGAACCATCCCCCCAGCGGCGAGGCACAGGTAGACATGGCCGTCCGGGCCCACGTCCACATCCCCGATCGAGATGTCGTGGAACGGAAGACTCCGGGGCAACTCCTCGTAGAGCAAGCCGGCGATGCGGCGCCAAACGTGCACCACGTCCTCGGAACGACACGTCGCCAGAACCGCGCTACCCCCCTGCAACACCGCCAAACCGTACGTGAGATGGGACGTACAGACTGCGGTCTTCAGCGCGAAGCCCGAAGGATTCAGGATCCACCAGCACGCACCTCTGTACTCGGAAGCGTACAGCACACCCGGCTTCGCTACCTCCAGGTCGCCCGGCACAAATTCGAGCTCCACCCGGCGCAACAGCCGACCGGAGCGACGATCCAGGTGCAGAAGCAGCCCCCTCCCGTCCCGGGCTCCCACGAACACGGTGTCGACTGAGATCGCAATTGCCAGCAGGGCGCTACCCCGCTCTGGTTGCTTCAGCCCCAGAGCCTCCGCCGGAATAGGCGAAAAGGGCACTTCGCTCCCATCCGGGGCAAACACACGTATCCGGTGCCGCAGACCTTCGATCACCCAGAGGTTTCCCTCGCGATCCACCGCAGGGGCGCGACCGCCCCAAATCGCGCTTCCCAGCCTGCGCACCTTCCTCCATCGGCTCCGGGACGGCACCGCCCAGCGGCGCTCCAGCACGCCGTAGTTCCAGTTGCAAAGAGCCGGATTGGGATGACTCTTGTCCGCCGCGAATGCCCGCAGGTAAACCGGCGTTCCCGGGCTGACAGGCTCCAGCGGCCGTACCGTCCGGTACAGATCCTCTGATCCGGAAATCGGCCTCAGCAGGCGGACCTGCCCGCCCTCGACCGGCGTGCCCGCGGTCCAGATCACGTAGGGTGAACGCGGAGGCACCCCGCGAACCAGGACACCCGAAGGGTCGTCGATCCTGCACCGAACCTCCCAGGTACCGTCCGACGGAACCTCCGCCGGGTGTAGCCGAAGCCGGCCAATTCGCGGACCACGGGCGTCGATCCCCGGGGGCAACCGTTCCTGCCAAGCGATTCGATCCGATCCCTCGGCGAAGAGTTCACGCAGAATCTCCCACCGCTGCGGCTCGTTCCTGCGGAGCTCACGCAGCCCTTTCCAGGAGAAGAAGCAGAATCCGGCAGCGCCTAGCTGCCTGGCAATCCGCACCTCCTGCAAGGCAGAAGGATTCCGGACGGCGGTGATGCCCGGACACACGAGACAATCGTGCGCATCGGTCAGGTAGTCTCGGACCTCCCGAGCGAACCGCGTCGTGTCGGCGGTGTAGGTCATCGGGAACACCGCGTCCAGCAAGCCTTCCACCATCCACTGGTGGCTATCCTGCAGCAGCATGGTGCGGCCGATGCGGTAGTCGCCGATCACTGCGGCGCTCAACCTCAGACCGGGGCGCTCTTGCAGTAGCTCGTTGCGGGCGTTCCGCAGAAACTGAGTGATCGCCTCCCGACGAAACTCATCCCACGTCTCGCGGTCATCCTCCGGCTTCAGTCCCGTGAGACCGTGGTAGAGCATCAACGTCTCCGGATCGTAGCCGTAGCCCGGGCCTGGGTAGCGGAAATAGTCGAAATGAAGCCCATCGATCGCGTACCGGGAAACGAGTTCCTTCATCACCCGCAACAGGTAGGATTGCACGGAAGGCAACGTGGGTGTGAGGTAGGCGTAGTCTCCGCCGAGGTACTCCCGCCTGCCGTCGACGGAGACCAGGAACCACTCTCTGTGCAGATTCCAGAGCTGCCGCGCGCTGGGGTGGGGCTCCGTTCCCCGCCAACCGGGGAAGACGTTCACCCAGGCGTGAAGCTCGACCCCGAACTCACGCGCAGCCTGTAGGGCCTCCTGAAGCGGATCCCAGTCAGGGTATTGTGACAAAGCTTCCGCTCGCGGTTCGATCTCCGAGCAGTAGTACACCGTTCCCTGGCCCCGCACCTGGAAAAGGATCAGATTGAACCCGTCTGCGGAGAGTTGCCGCACGATTTCGCGCGGATCGCCGGGCCGCGCGTACTCCCAGCGCGTCACCCAGACTGCCCGGACCTCCGCTTGCCCCAGCTCGGTCGCGAACAAACAACACACGACGGCAGTTGCTGCAACAAGCACACCCCTGTAGCGCATTCTCCGCCTCGTTCGTTGCGCCCTCGTACCGTTTCTCGCCGGGAACCTACGCATCTACGGAGCGAAAGACAAAAGCTTTCCGTTGACCACGAGGCCCCCGGGCTCAAGTCCGACCCGTTGTTTCCCCCACCGACACCAGGGCTTCCTGCCACCGCCCTCCGATTTCCGAATTGCGTGTGAAACGGCGAATTGCTAACTTCCGCCCGTCGTTTCGGGCAAGCGGTCGCGCCGGAAGCTCGGGCTTGCCGGCAACGCCACTCTCGCCAGCGCGGATTCAACCGGTCCGGTGGGAAACGTGCAGCTGCGACGGTCCCTTGGGAGTCGGCGAGGAGCCAGCACCCTCGCTCGAAGCAGGCCATTTCGGATGACCGCAGACCACAGGCCCGAGATCGCCGGCGATGCAGCTTCGACGACGTTCCGGCGACGGTACGGGATCGCGACGGGCAGGGCGAAACCCGGGAGTGCGCGCGACTAACTTTCTGGGAAGCGAGACAAATCGCAAGGGGAGACCGATCGCAGAGAAGCGCACGCCGACAGTTCCAGGGTGATCCGCCCGCGTTCGCGTCCGAGTGAATCGCTGGCTCGCGCCCTTCTGCCGGGCACGTCGGAACGGAAGGCTTTCTTCTCGCCACCGGCTTCGGTGCGGGCTCCGATTCGGGTAAGTGGGGGACTCAAGCTTGGGGCCATCGGCACCAGGGTGGTGGACTCGGCGGACGGTCCTAACGCCCCTCGTGTCCTTCCGCTGAGCGGGGGCTTTCGCTGGAAAAACAGCAGGTGTTCGTGCACAGAAGAACAAGGCTGGCACGATTGGTGCACACCTGGTCCCGTTCCCGAGGGGTTTGCTGGCCTGGTCGGATTCAGAGGTCGGCCAGGAGAGCTGGGACGGCTCAGGGTACTTTCGAAAGCCGCTTCAGCTCCTGGATCAGGGCGCGCGATCCAGCAGCTCGGCCAGAAGGGATTCGATTTCATCGTCCGACCGGTCCGTTTCCAACAATTGCAGTACGGCGAAGCCGTCTTTCACCCCTTCCATCTCGGCCAAACTGAGATGCACGGCTCGCCGCTGCGGATGCGTCTTCACGGTGACGTAGGCACGTACCACCGCCGCGACGACTGCCTCGGGCAGAATCAACACCCGTTCGCCGTAGCGCACCGCCAGACGGAGATGTTTGTGCCCACGAGGCGTACCGAGCAGGCACTCGGTCACCTGTTCGAGCTTGGGAGCTGAGACTTCCACCGAGACACCTCCGGGCATTGTTCTCGGACTCAGACGAAGTGAGGAGAAGGATGAACGAACTTCGCAGAGATCCGGTTTCGGGTCGTTGGAGCATCATCATTCAGGACCCAATCCAAACGGACCGACTGCTGGTGGACCTCCGCCGACGCAATGGGCGGGGCACGGAAAAGTACGACAGCAACTGCCCATTCTGCCAGGGAAACGAAGCGCAAACGCCGCCGGAGATCTACGCTGTGCGGGACGGTTCGCCACCCAACCGCTCCGGCTGGAAATTGCGCGTCGTCCCCGACAAGTTTCCGGTCCTGCGGGTGGAGGGAGGTCTCAACAATCGTGCCCACGGAATGTACGATCTTCTGGACGGCATCGGCGCACACGAAATCGTCATCGAGACACCTGAGCACAGCTCGTGGGTGACGGACCTGCCCGAGGAGCACGTGGTTCAGATTCTGAGAACCTACCAGCTCCGCATTCAGGACCTCAAGCGAGATCAGAGATTTCGCTACGTGATGGTGTACAAGTCCCACGGCGAAGCGATGGGGCCGGCGGCCAATCACAGCTACTCCTACGTGATCGCCACCCCGGTGACACCGCCAAAGGTGAAACAGGAGCTGATCAACTGCGCGCAGCACTACGAGCTGAAAGAGCGCTGCCTCATCTGCGACATCGTGCATCAGGAAGTGAGCGAGGGCAGCCGCGTGGTCATCGACGCCGACAATTTCCTCTCTTTCCTGCCCTTCGCCGCCGGGTCGCCTCTGGAAACGTGGATCGTGCCCAAGAAACATGAGACCTTCTATGAGATGAACCAGGAGCTCGAGGAGCTGGCTTTCGTTTTCAAGCGAACCCTGCGCGCCATCCGGGAAGTGCTGAATGATCCTAACTACGTGATGCTGATTCACAGCGGCCCCAATACCTCCTTCGGCCAGCGGCGCGGCTACTGGCGCACACTCGCCCACGACTATCACTGGCACATGGAGATCATCCCGATGGTTCGGGGCTTCACCAGCTTCGAGCTCGTCTCCGGGATCCGCGTGAACTTCATTCCGCCCGAGCAGGGAGCGGCCCTGCTCCGAGAAAAGGCGACCTGAAGCCCGTCGACGGCTGAAGGTACCGCCCACCGGCGCAAAAGACACAACCGACCGGGGGCCGCGGCGAATCGCGACCTTTCTCGAACACGGGGGTCTCCCGCGACCGTTTCCTGTGGGTCTACCGGGTCAGTGACACAACAGAAAACCTCCGGTGGAGGAAGCTCTTCAAAGGACGCGTGGGGCGAAAGCCGGGTTGGTCCGGTCTCCAATTCGGGCGCTGCAGGACCGGTACCAGGTCGCAAAGATCCCGGAAAGGGCGCGATCCTTCCGACCGTTCCCTGCGCTCCAATGTGGTTCCCGACTGGCGGTCGCGGTGGCCGGCGAACTCTCGATTGTTTCTGAAGGAACAAATTGGTAATTTTGCTCGCGCTTGTGATGCCAAGCTTTCCCGCGAGCGCTGTTCTCAAGCCTTCTCCGCGGCTGGACCACGGCAGGGTTCAACCGGGTAACACGACCGGTCGGGTGAAAGGATGCTCGGTGTGGGCATTGACGTCGTCGAGGTGGGGCGCATCCGCAGCGCAGCGGAACGTTGGGGTGATCGCTTCCTCAGACGCATCCTGACCGAACAGGAACTGGAGGACTGTCGCAACCGGGGACATTTCTACCAGTCCGTGGCGGCACGTTTCGCGGCAAAAGAGGCGTTCGCCAAGGCCATCCCCGGCGATGCAGCCAGGCGACTCGGCTGGCATCAGTTTGCCGTGAACAACGCGAGTTCAGGGCGCCCTCTGCCGGAACTGGGCGAGAAAGCCCGCCGTCTGGTGGGAGCACACCGGGTGTACGTGAGTCTGACCCACACGAGAGAGTACGCAGCCGCCGTGGTCGTGATCGAATAGATACCGGCGGCGGTTCCGAAAGATCTTGCTGCAACCTCTGGATTCTCTTGTACGCGCTCAACCGACGGGAGGCGGCATGCGACTGCTTGTGACAGCGGCCGAAATGGTCTCGATGGATCGCGAGGCGATCGAGGACTACGGGATCCCTGGCGTGGTCTTGATGGAGAACGCCGGGCTTGGTGTCGTGTCGGTCATTCAAGAGCGGCTGGGCGGCGTGGCGGGTCGCAGGGTCGCCGTGGTGTGCGGCAAAGGCAACAACGGCGGCGACGGGTACGTCGTTGCCCGGCACCTCCACAACGCAGGCTGCGAGGTCGAAGTCTACCTTCTCGCCGACCCAGAAGCGGTGCGCGGCGACGCTCGCGTGAATCTGGAGATCATCCGCAAGATGGGCCTGCCGATTCACCAGGTCCGCCAGGCCGACCAATTCGAACCCGCCGGCGAGCTGGATCTGCTGGTGGACGGCATCTTCGGCACGGGAATCACCGGACCCGTCCGGGGGCTTGCAGCGGAGATCATCCAGAAGATCAACGGCCTCGGCGTCCCGGTGGTTGCCATCGACCTGCCCTCCGGTCTGAATGCGGACACGGGAGCCGTGGAAGGCCCGTGCATCGTTGCCAAGCACACGGTGACCATGGCCGAGATCAAGCGAGGGCTCTTGTTGCCGCCGGGCCGGGACTTCGCAGGGGAGGTGCACGTCGTCGACATCAGCATGCCACGCCGTCTGAAAGCGGCCTCCGCGGTGCGCACCTACGTCATCGAACGCGCCGACGCGGTGCGGGTCCTCCCTCGAAGACCCTCCGACGCCTACAAGAACAAAGTCGGCCTGGTGTTCGTGATCGCCGGTTCCACCGGCATGACGGGAGCCGCCACACTCACCGCTCTGTCGGCCCTCCGAGCGGGTTCGGGGCTCGTGTACCTCGGTATCCCCGCCTCTCTCAATCCCGTACTGGAAACAAAAGCTACGGAAGTGATCACCCATCCTCTTGCAGAAGCGGAAAGTGGAATCCTGGGCGCCGAAGCCTGGCCGGTGCTGGAACGGCTCCTGCGGGGGATGCACGCGGTGGCTCTCGGGCCCGGGCTCGGCACGCACGAGTCGACCGCCGAGCTCGTCCAGCAGGTGCTCGAATCGACGGATTTGCCGGTCGTGCTGGACGCCGATGGCCTCAACAACCTGCAGGGTCGAGTGGAAATCCTGTCCCAGCGCAAAGCTCCCACCGTCATCACCCCACACCCGGGCGAACTCTCCCGCCTGTGCGGCCTGGCCACACCGGAGATTCTGGCCGATCGCATCGAGGTTGCGCGGCGATTCGCGCAGGAATGGGGTGTCGTACTCGTGCTGAAGGGTTCGCCCACCGTGACCGCCTCCCCAGATGGCCGAGCCTACGTGAACTCCACCGGCAATGCCGGAATGGCCACCGGCGGGTCGGGAGACGTGCTGACGGGAGTGATCGCGTCGCTGATCGGCCAGGGCCTTGGCCCGGTGGAAGCTGCCTGGCTGGGCGTCTACGTCCACGGATTCGCGGGGGACGTCGCGCGCGAGCGGCTGGGCGAGATGGGGATGATCGCAGGAGACATCATGCGGGCCGTGCCCCAGGTCCTGCGCGCACTGGAGAACGCACGGAGTCGCTCCGAATGAACGATTTCACTCGTTACCAGCTCCCGGCCATCCTGTACGCGGCGGTGATCTTCATCGCTTCGTCAATTCCGAGTCTTTCCCCTCCGCCCATCGGCTTCGAGTGGGACGACAAGATCTACCACTTCTTCGAATACGCGTTGTTTGGCTACCTGTGCGCGAGAGCGTTCTACTACCAGCGCAATCGAGTGTTGCAGGACTTCGCGATGATCATCGCCTTGGTGGTGGGCTCCCTGTACGCCGTCAGCGATGAGCTGCACCAGTCGCTGGTCCCCGGCCGCTACGCCGATGTGGGCGATTTCGTGGCCGACGTGCTGGGGGTCATCGTGGCCGTGGTGTTCTTCTCTCGCCAGGTCGCTGCGCGGAAGCGGCCAGGCAGCAGAAACAGCTCCCGCAAGTCGAGGTTCCAGGCAGAAGATGAAGCCGCCGATCTGCGCCCCGTGAGCGAAGGGAATGGGAAGATCCGCTGAAAAAGTGCGCACCATCCCCTACGCCTTGGCCCAGGAAGCCGCGACGACTTGGAACAAGGTGCGAACCGTCCTGCTGTTGTTCTTCGGGTGCATCTTCCTGGGAACGATCGGCTACATCATCATTCTCGGATGGAACCCCCTCGACGCTCTGTACATGACGTTCATCACGGTCGTTGCCGTCGGCTACAAGGAAGTCGGGCCCCTAGGCGTGACGGGCCGTGTGTTCACTATGGCCTTGATCTTCCTCGGACTCATCGTAGTGTCCGTGTTCGTGGCATCGGTCACCAGTCTGTACGTGGAGCGTGAACTGGAGAGGGCTTTCAGGAGTCGGCGGATGATACGGCAGATCCAGAAGTTGCGGGGTCACGTCATTCTGTGCGGAGCGGGCGACACGGGCCGCCAGGTGATCGAGGAGTTCCGGCGAGTGAAAAGGCCACTCGTGGTCATCGAGAAAGACCCCGAGATCGCGGAGGCGCTGCGGGAATCGCATCCGGATCTGCTAATCATCGAAGGAGACGCCACCAAGGACGAAGTGCTGCAAGCGGCCAACGTGCAGAACGCCCGCGGGCTCATCGCTTCGCTCGCCGAAGACGCGAGCAACCTGTTCGTGACGATCTCGGCTCGGGCGTTGAATCCCGACCTCTTCATCGTGGCGCGGGCCGTAGATCCGCACACGCGGGAGAAGCTGGAACGTGTGGGGGCCAATCACGTGATTTCTCCCAACGTGATCGAGGGCCTCCGAATGGCTTCGGTGGTACTGCGCCCCAGTGTCGTGGCGTTTCTGGAGATCATCACGCGCGGTGCCGACGTGGAGCTCCGGATGGAGGAAGTGCAGGTACCCGCCGATTCGCCCCTCCTGGGAAAAACCCTGCGGGAGGTGCAGATCCCGCAGCGCACCGGGCTTATCGTACTGGCCATCCGTCGGGCTGAGGCCAAACGTTTCGAGCTCAATCCCGGTCCGCAGACCGCTTTGCGCGCCGACGACCGGCTCATCGTGCTCGGGGAGATTGAAAAGGTCGACCTCCTGAGGTCGTATCTCGCCACTGGCGCAGCCCCGGCGCCGGTGCACGACGCTTGAGCTCGGCTGAGGAACGGCGCATCTGTTGCCGCTGGGAGTGAATGGAAAAGCCAGCCACCATCGGGAGCGCCCATTGAGCGGTTCTACCCTGAGCAAGCCCGAACAGCTTCCCAGGATCCTGATCCTCCACGTCCTCGTGGTCCTCGGCTGCTTCTTGCCGAGGTCCGCGCCAGCGCAGTGGGACCCCTTTCCAGACCTGACGCTGGAGGAGACACGGATCCGCCTCTCGATCTACGGAGGATGGTTCCGCATTTCCCACAGCCGGTTCGAGAACTACTACGCTTCGCGTTGGGGCTGGGCACCGGGAGGTCTGCTCAGGGTCCGTGTTAGAGGGCTACGTTTTCTGGCAGGCATCCGCAGTTTCCGGCAAAAGCTGAATACCGACCTGAGGCGAACCTATCCGTCGGCCGGGTCGAACGCGTGGCAGCAGACGGTCTGGAACTTTGGCCTCAATTTTGGCCGAGGTGGGCACGGACGGATGCGCACGGCCACGTACTTCGGGCTCTGCATTCACGAGGCGCGGGAGCGGGCCGGACCCTTCATCCTTGAGAAGAGCCGGTCCAGCACGCTCGGGTTCTTCATCTTGCTGGAAGGGGAATATCTGATCACGCGCCGCTTCGGCCTGGGGTGGATGGTGGAACTCAGTTCAGCCGCCTCCGGACGAGCGGCCGCATTCGAAGCCAACAGCATCGGTGGGCTCTACCTGGGCATGGCTCTGCACTTTCACCCCTTCTGACTGCCCAAGAGGACCTCGGCACTCCCCCGCGACACCCCGCCCGGACAACTCCCGCCGGATCCCTCACGGCTCGAGCCCGGCGCATCCAGCCTCCACTGGCCCGAGGGAGTCTCGAAAGCGGGAATGCGAGAGGAGGAACCTATCCCCCAACGGCGTTATCCCGAGATCTCCCCAACGGGATGATTCGCAGCTCGCATACGGAGACAACCCGGAGTCGCCCTCGGCCACTCCCGGTGCAGTCCTGCCGGACCGATGCGGACACGCCAGGACGGATCGGGGTGCGGGCGCTCAGGCTTCGACCGTTGCGCCGGGCTCCACGCAGAAAACCGGTACCAAGGACAGCAGGCAAGCCGCCAGCGGTCCGAACTTGCGCAGCGTCTCTACTACCCGCGCTGCCCTTTCAGCCCAGCTCAGAGCAAGGGGATCGACGGTCAGAATGACCGCCCGCTCTTCCCCTCGATCCGCGAGCCTCCAGAAGCGCTTCTCTCCGTCCTTGAGGGCGAACTCCCGGCGACGTGCGACCAGCTCCGGTACGCCAGCGGTGGATTCCTGCCGGCCAACCAGGGCCAGAACCTCCCGCGTGAGCCCCGCGAACCAGTCCACCGCGGCGTAGTCGCACACTCGCAGGTGAAACTTGGCCGAAGCGGTGTCCAGGGGGCCGTCCGACGTGACGCGGAAGACAATTCCTACCGGGGGAATCTCCACTGGGGCGCCGGTGAGGATGAGCGGGCAGGCGAACAGCGAGGCCAAGCACGTGGCTCTCCAGAGCTCTTCCGGCAAGCTCTCGGGACGAAGGAGTTCACACGCCTCGGACATCTGCGGAGCAGGGAAGTCCACCGGCACGTAGGGTTGACCATCCAGGCGTTTGGCCACTGGTCTCGGCCGGTTCTGCTTCAGATTCGGGTGGTAGCCGATGTCGCGGTAGCGAAACTTGCGGCCGATCCAACGGAGAGCTGCGAGCTGCGCCTCTGGCTCACGATCCGGGACGAACACAACGCCCCGCAAGTTCTTCACCCGGACAACGAAATCGAGCAGCCATTCGTACTGAATCGCCGCGTTGGTCTCCCCGCTCATCGGATTCCCCTCCCTTGGCTGGGCCCTACTTCCACAAGCTCAACCGGGGACGTTTGCTCTCCGGGCAAAAAAGAAGCCCGCTGCGTCACGCGCAGCGAGCCTCTGGGGGAACCTCCACTTTCGGTCAGTTGTTGCCTTCTTCCACGCTCTGGGCGGGCTCCGTCGGATTCTCGTCCGGGGCCTTCTCCGGCTCGATCTCCATCCGTCCCACTTCACGGAAGATCAGGCTTTCCGTCTTCCGGCTCACCTGCACTTCGATGATGCTGCCGTCGGTGAACCGCCCTTTCAGAATCTCCTCCGCGAGCGGATCCTGCACGTAGCGCTGAATCGTCCGCTTCAGCGGTCGGGCGCCGTACACCGGGTCGAAGCCGCGGTCCACAATGAATTCCTTGGCCGATTGGCTCAGCTTTACTCTGATGCGGCGCTCCGACACCCGATTCAGCATCTCGTCGATCACGATGTCCACGATCCGGAACATGTCTTCCCGCGTCAGGGAGCGGAAGACGACAATTTCGTCCACCCGGTTAAGGAACTCCGGGTTGAACACCCGCCGGACTTCGTCCATGATGCGGGAGCGCATGGTGTCGTAGTCTTCCTGCATCTCCCGCTTGCCGAAGCCGAGCGAGCCGCCCCGGCGAATTTCGCGGGTGCCAAGGTTGGACGTCATGATGATGATCGTGTTCTTGAAGTCCACCCGGCGGCCAAGCCCGTCCGTGAGCTGGCCGTCGTCCAGGATCTGGAGGAGAATGTTGAATACGTCCGGGTGCGCCTTCTCGATCTCATCGAAAAGCACCACGGAGTAGGGGTGGCGTCGCACACGCTCGGTGAGCTGACCGCCCTCTTCGTAACCCACGTATCCCGGCGGGGCACCCGTGAGCCGCGAGACGCTGAACTTCTCCATGTACTCCGACATGTCGATCCGTACCAGCGCATCGTCGGACTCGAACAGGTAGCGGGCCAGCTCCTTGGCGAGCTGAGTCTTGCCCACGCCCGTGGGTCCGAGGAAGATGAACGAACCGATGGGTCGATTTGGATCCTTCAATCCAGCACGGGTGCGCAGAATCGCTTTCGACAGCAGGTGGATCACCTCATCCTGCCCGACGATCCGCTTTTTCAGCTCATCCTCCATCCGGAGGAGTTTCTCGGTCTCGGACTGAGCGACCCGGTGCACCGGGATCCCCGTCATCATGGACACCACTTCCGCGATGTCCTCTTCGGTCACCACCCCCACCACTTCGTCTTCGGTTTCCTTCCAGCGCTCCTTCGCCTCTTCCAGCTTGCGCTGGAGTTGCTTCTCGCGGTCCCGCAGGATGGCCGCTCTCTCGAACTCCTGCGCTTTGATCACCGCTTCTTTCTCGCGCCGGAGCTTCTTGATTTCCTCTTCCAGATCGGTGATCTCTTTCGGCACCTTGATGTTGGCCAGGTGCACGCGGGCTCCCGCCTCGTCCATCACGTCGATGGCCTTGTCCGGCTGGTAGCGGTCCGTGATGTACCGATCCGACAACCGGACAGCAGCTCGGATAGCCTCATCCGTGTACTTCACACGATGGTGCGCTTCGTACCGGGACTGCAGACCTTTCAGGATTGCGTAGGTCTCCTCCGACGACGGGGGATCGACCATCACTTTCTGGAAGCGCCGCTCGAGGGCACCATCTTTCTCGATGTACTGGCGGTACTCGTCGAGGGTCGTAGCGCCAATGCACTGTAGCTCACCCCGCGCCAGCGCCGGTTTGAACATGTTTGATGCGTCCAGCGACCCGCTGGCCCCGCCGGCGCCCACGATCGTGTGCAGCTCGTCGATGAACAGGATCACGTCCTTCGCCTTGACGAGCTCATTCAAGATCGCTTTGATCCTCTCTTCAAACTGCCCGCGGTACTTGGTGCCCGCCACAATCGCGCCGAGGTCCAGAGTAACCACCCGTTTGTTGTGCAACACGCGGGGCACCTTCTTCTCGACGATACGGAGCGCCAGACCCTCCGCGATGGCCGTCTTGCCAACTCCGGGTTCGCCGATGAGCACTGGATTGTTCTTCTTGCGGCGGCTCAGGATTTGCGCCACTCGCTCGATTTCCTTGTCCCGACCGATCACGGGATCCAGCTCGCCCCGCCGCGCCAGCTCCGTCAGATCGCGGCCGAAATGATCCAGAGCCGGTGTCTTGGTCCGTTTCTGCCCCGACTCCGAGACGCTGGGCGAACCGCGCAGAATGTTGTCCAGTTCGTTCTTGACGGCGTCGTACGTGACATCGAAGGAGAGCAGAATCTGGGCAGCAACCCCCTCCTTCTCCTTCACAAGGGCAAGAAGAAGATGCTCCGTCCCGATGATGTCCGACTTGTACTTGTCGGCTTCGACGTAGGCCAGCTTCAGGATCTTTTCTGCGCGCTTCGTGAAGGGGATGTTCCCGATGGTCATCGTCTCGCCGGTGGCGCGCACGGCGTCTTCGATGGCTCTCTTCAGCTCGTCGAGATCCACACCCAGATTGCGGAGAACCTCAATCGCAATGCCCTCCCCCTCGCGAATCAGACCCAGAAGAATGTGCTCCGTGCCAATATAATCATGCCCGAGCCGAAGAGCCTCCTCTCGGGCGAACTGAATCACCATCTGGACCCGACTGGAGAAGTTATTCTTCATGTCGTGATCAACTCCGTTCTGGCTTGGTGCTGCCAAACAAGCTCCACAACTCTTTTACTCGCCCCCTCAACGGGCGTTCCAAACTTCGGTGTTCTCCGCCAATTTCCTTCTCGCTCAGTTGATCACCTCCTTCAGACTTTCCCGGACGAACACGGCACGAACGCGGTCAACTTCCCCGTCGCTCAGCTCCCGTCCCTCCCGCAATCGCAAATGGGCGGGTTGCGTGAGGATGATCAGCTCGCTCAGCAACCGAAACCGCGGCGGCAGAAACCCCACCGACATCCCGAGCCGAAGGTTGCTGAGCAGGTTCACACATTCCACCGCCCCGAGGTAGCGAGCGTGCCGAAGCACCCCGACTGCCCGAAAGACCACGTCTTCCACTCGCAAACGGTCCCGCTCCAGCAGTCGGGTCAGGTATTCTTTCTCAAGTCTAATCAGTTCTTCGGCAACTTTCCGTAATCGCTCAAGAATTTTTTCTTCTGCCCGACCGAGCGTCACCTGGTTCGACACTTGGAAGATGTTCCCCACCGCCTGCGTCCCCTCACCGTAGAACCCACGGAAGGTGAACTCGGTGGAGCCGAGATTCTTGACGATCTCTTCGAGCTTTCCCGAAAGAACCAGCGCTGGCAGGTGTACGAACACGCTCACCCGCATCCCCGTACCCGTATTGGTCGGGCACGAAGTAAGATAACCAAATTCCCGGGAAAATGCCAGTTCGAAAGTGTCGTTCAGCTGGTCGTCCAGTCGGGCCAGGATTCGCCAGGCGTCCTCCACCCTCAGCCCACTGGTGATGCTCTGCAGCCGGAGATGATCCTCCTCATTGACGATCACGGAGAACCCTTCATCCGGGGCCACGAACAAGCCCGATGGACGGGGGCGCATTAGGACGTCGGGACTGAGCAACCTTCGTTCCAGGAAAAATCGGCGTTCCGACTCGCTCAAATGCTCCACTTCCCAGAACGAGCACTGTTTCAGAAGAGGGACATCGTCCCGGCGCGAACGAATCGCGTTCAACACCTCCCGCAGCTGCTCCTCCCTCGCGTGCGGGGGAAAGCGATGGCCCACCAGGTTTCTGGCCAGGCGGATGCGGGTGCTGATCACGTTCTCCGAAAGGGGGCCGAGAGAGGAGAGCCAGGCGGGCGGTTCCGCGGCCATTCGGCTCAGGGTGGGAGTGTCGTCGGGGTTCATCCGGAATTCTCCTGCATGCGGCGCGTGATGTCGCGGAGGAGGTCCCGAAGCTCCGCCGCGCGCTCGTAATCCTCGCGGGCCACAGCCTCCTCGAGCGCCCGGCGGATTTCCTCCGGGCTCTGCGTCGCTTCCGCTTGCCGCATTCGCGGCGGCCTGCTGCCAACGTGCTTGGCGCTCCCGTGAATGCGGCGGAGCAGGGTGCGCAGTTGGTCCGCGAATGTTTCGTAGCACTCCGCGCAGCCCAGTAGTCCCGTCCGTTCGATGTCGCGAAAACTGAGGCCACAGGAAGGGCAGTGCGGCAGCTCCTCCGTGGGCACCTCGGGATGCGTCTGCCCGATCAGCTTGAGCAGAAGTCCCCCGAAGAGGTGGGGCAGAACGCCAAAAGGCAGCGTGAACCCGTGCTCCTCAGCGCACTGTTGGCAGAGGTGCAATTCCCGCTTCTGATCGTTGACGATCTGGGTCAACTGAACCGTGGCGGGGCGACTGTGGCAGATCTCGCAAAGCATCAGCGCACCAATTCTTCTTGGCGGACGATA
>CAYXFI010000054.1:0-15377 GCA_964464205.1 uncultured Cytophagia bacterium | reverse complement strand
AAACCGCGGGCTACCTCCTCATCTTCCACGATGAGCACGCGGCCCAGCAGCGCTTGAACCACCGGACGGATGCTGGTCTCGCATTTCACCCACTGGTCGGCCCAGCCGATCACGCCCTGGTCCGTCAGGTATGGTCGCCCTTGTAATGAGCCGTCTTGCCGTCCTTTGAGGGGCACGAAGGTGGCGGTGCCCTTCCGATCTCTGCGAAGTAGGCCGATCCCTTCAAAGGCTTTCTCGGCACTGTGCACGACCAGCGAATGGGTGACTGGCCCGAGTGCGGCCGCGATCGCTTCCGCGAGATCTTCCGGGACGGAGATGAGGTCCGCTAGTAGGCCGACCGTGGCCCTTTTGAATGCGGGAGCGTTCAACAAATGTCGGAGTGCCTCCGGTCGGTCCTCCTGCGTACTGAGGAGTCGCTCCAGCGAAGCCAGCTGCTGTCTGGCCCGCTCCAGCTCAGCAGCCAGACGAACCTCCTCCTTGCGGGCGGCCGTGAGCTGAGTCTGCGTGGTTTCGTCCTTCTGCCCGAGTTCGGTGCGCAGCTTTTGCAGGACTCGCAGGCGGTTTTCGGCCACTTGCAGTTGGCTCTGCAACGTTTCGGCGCGAGTCCGGCGCTCTGCGACCTCCTGGGCCCGCTGGCCGAGCTCAGCTTGCGCCCGCTCCAATTCGCGACGGAGGGATTCGAGCTGGGCCACCAACTTCTGCTTCTCAATCTCGAGCTCCGCCAGGTGTTTTTCCCCCTCCCTGGCGCCCTCTTCGGCCTGTGCTAGGCGTGCCCTGGAGGCATCGCGGGCCCGCAACGCTCGCTTTCTTTCTTCTTCCGCCCGCTGCAGCTTGTGCTCGATTTCCGCCCCTCGCTTGTGCACCTGGGCAATTTGCTGCCGCGTGCTCTCCTTTTCCTGGTCGATACGCTTGTCGCGAATCTCGAGCTCCGTGAGCTCCCGTGCCAGACGAGCTAGCGATTCCTCCGTGGAGCGGATGCGCTCGCGCAGGACGAGCAACCGGCGCTCAAGGGCCCTCGCGTGGGCGCTGCGCTGGTTGGCTACCTGCTGGGCCTCCGCCAGGCGTGTCTCGGCGTCGATCAGCTCGGCTCGGAGCTGCTCGATCTCGGACTCTTCCAGCTCGATCCGGGTTTGCAAACGGTCCCGCTCGGCCGTGCGCTTCTGTAACTTCTCCGTGAGCGGCGCCAGTTCGCTCAGGAGGCGGTGCAGACGAAGTCCGCAGAGCAGCAGGTCTTTCTCGCGGAGCTCGTCTCGCAGCTCCTGGGCCATCTGGGCACGCCGGACTTGTACTTGGAGACTCCGCACGCTGCGTTCTACTTCGGAGATGAGATCGTTCAGTCGAAGGAGATCGGCCTCGGTGGCCTCGAGCTTCCGGAAGGCGGCGCGGCGACGAATCTTGTACTTGCCGACGCCAGCCGCTTCTTCCAGAATCCGTCGCCGCTCATCGGCCTTGCCGTTGATGATGTCCTCGACCATCGAGAGCTCGATCACGGAATAGGCGTCGGGGGCCAGCCCGGTATCGAGGAACAGGTTCTGGATATCTTTTAGCCGACAGGGGGCATCGTTGAGGAGGTACTGGCTCTCGCCGGACCGAAAGAGGCGGCGGGTGACTTTTACTTCGCTGAACTCGATCGGAAGCAGATTGCGCGTGTTCTGGAGCGTGATGCTGACTTCCGCCATCCCCACCGGTGGAGCCGACGCGGATCCATTGAAAATGACGTTCTCCATCCGCTCGCTGCGTAGCACACCCGCTCGTTGTTCCCCGAGCACCCAGCGGATGGCATCCACCACGTTGGTCTTGCCGCAGCCGTTGGGTCCCACGATGGCCGTGATCCCTGCGGGGAAGCGGAACACCGTCTTCCTAGCGAAGGACTTGAAGCCGAGAATCTCCAGCGACGAGAGGAACAATGCTCACCCCTTTTGCCGGGAGCCACCTGCGTCCTGCATGGGTCGCGGCGCCTAACGCCGCGCCGCCTTCCCCTCCGGTCGAGCCGTCGTTCACCGCGGCAATTCGGAGCCGTTCATTCCGGAAGTGCTCAATATGTGGATGCGGAACCCGAAGGGGCGCACCATCTTGGCGAATTTCATCATTCAATTTACTGAGAGGCGGTTCGAAAAGCAAGCCATTTCTGGACAGGGTTTCCCCGCATTTTTCACAACAGTACTCCAGTCCCCCGTCGGAATGAAACTCAGCGCTGGCCAGAATGGAACGCAGATGAACGCGGACACGCGCTGATGAACGCAGATTCCCTTCGACCTCTCCGAACGGCAAACGCAAGAGAGTCAGATGGTTGCGGACTTTGTACCCTTTCAAATCCCAACGACTTACATCAAACACATGGAGGATTTTCGGTGGAATCTCTGATTTCTGGGGCCGCGGGTGGTGGTTCGGGTGAGGTACCGGGGCCCTTTCCCTGTGAACCAGCTTTCCGGTGCCCCGTGGAGTGGGGCCGTTGGTCGGGCAGGGCCCCACCGTCCACGTGAGGGCGCCGTACGTGGGTTTGGAGGGACACGCTCCTGCGCGACCTGGGGGCCTCCCGGGACCCATGTGGTGAGGCCGGGCTTGGCGCCCGGTTTCGCGCCCCGCGCCGCGGGGCGTAGGTCCGGCAGGAGCCGGACCCTCCAGGGCCCGCACCTCACCCTCTGAGAGGCAGGGGGATTCCGCCGGATCCGATGCACGCTGGTGGGAGCAAAAGGCCTGGAGGGACGCGCTCCTGCGCGTCCTGGCGAGCTCCCCGTGCCCCGCGTGAAAGGGAACGTCCTCGGGGTCCGCCTGTTCTTGGCGGGATTCGGCGCGCTTGGCAGCGCGCAGGTCGGACGGGAGCCCGACCCTCCAGATTTGAGACTCCCTGGCTCTTGGGGCGGGTAGATTCTCGGAATCGGGGGGTTCCCTACAAGGGCGCAGGGCTCACTTTGGATCAAAGGATACGCGCGAGCGCCTTGCGCTGCCGCTCGAGGTGATGAACTGCGGCGGATCCAGGAGAAGCACCTCTTCCTGATTGCCCAGCGCTTGCAGACAGCTCCGGCTGCCAGGAGCGGGGTCTGAGCGCAAGGTCTCCCGACTTCGCTACGGGCTCGCAGAGCCCGTCGTGCCGAAGACCCGTAGAAGGCAACTCCCGCTGCCGACAAACGCACTCCCGGGACTCCTACTGGCCGGCGGCTCAATCACACCGGGTGACTGCAAGGCGTAGCCTGCTTTGAAGGGGCGACTACGGATTGCCGCCGGGGAGAGCCAGGGGCGCCCCCACATGTGGCCGCTCAAGCCCTTCCGTGGCCCGCCGCCGGTAGGAGTCAGCTCCCGCTGCCGAAGGGTGCATCTTCGGGACCATGAAGTCCCTTCTACGGGCCCCACACTGGGAAAGGTACACGACGGTTGCGCTAAACGCCCGTAGAACGCGACTCCCGCTGGTGAGGAAGATCTTCCGGGCGCGGGAGGGACTTCGATCGTCCCTGGTCCGCAGGACGTGGCTTCCCCGCCGGAGGGGCCACTGCCAACGGCGGAGGAGGAGATTCCTGCTCCGGGTCGCTCAGAAGTCCAGCGTGAGACGACAGGTGAACGTGGAGGAGTGGTACGCCCGCGAACCGAAGTCGTAGTACTCGAGCAGCAGCCGCGCGGCGGGCGAGAAGTGCAGGATCAGGGATCCCCGTGCGTTGACGCTCAGCGGGTACCCCGGGTTCTGAGCCAGGGCCAGACCTGCGCTGATTCCCAGGCGCGGGGAGACGAGCTGTTCGCCCTCGATACCAACAGACCGATGTTGTAGCCTGTCCGGTGTCCAATACGGGATCGAATTCGGGTAGATTCGCTGGTAGTCCTCCACGCCCAGGTAGCCGGTCAGATCGAGGACAGGGTCGGCGATGCGAAATCTCCAGTCCCAGTTGACGAAGGCGGCCACCTTTGTGTTGCCGTCCGAGACGCGCGTCCGCTCGAGCCAACCGCGAATGGACAGGCGGAAGCTCGGCTCGTAGTACCAGTACGCGGACCAACTTCGTTCACGGAGGTGAGATTTGAGGCCGAAGGCCCCCGCCAGGCTCTCCTGCTGGCGGTACCGAAGCTGCACCCAGAACGACGGCGTGGGCAGCCAGAACAGTCGAAAAGCCTGGCCGAAAGGACGCCAGCCGTCCCGGTAGACGACCCCGCGCAGCTCGTAACTGGCCATCCAGCTCAGGCCGAAGAAAGCCCGTACTTCAGCGGAAGCGCCGTTGCCCCACATCGCCGCGGAGGTATCTGGCCGCACTTCGCTCAGGCTCTGGTGCCACGTGACCGCCCTGCACTGGAACCTGTCGCCGAGGGGTTCGGTCGCCGTCGCTTCGATCAACTGGGTCGTGAGGTTGTTGGAGTCCGTCACGTACTGCCAGGTGCCCTGGCCGCGGCGTTCGGGGAACCCCAGCAGGCGTCGCAGCATGCGACGTGCCGGCCTGTGTTGCGGTGAGCTGTGCAAAAGAGTCAGGAGCTGCTTCCGGATCACCGCACCCGGCACGGAATTCCAGTCCAGAAGCTGGACGAACCGCCAGCGACTCCATTGGTCGTGGGGGTGTTTGGCGAGCCAGCGGGCGAGTTCTCGAATGGCGCTCCGTTGTTTCCCCGCCCAAATGAGCACCTGGACGTATTCGTGAAAGGTGGAATCCGTGAGCGCATCCTGCTCCAGGAGCAGCTGGTAGGAACGGATGGCGTCATCGAACTTCTGATTCCACGAGCACAAGCGAGCGTAGTCGAGCCATCGGTCGAGGCGGCTGGGATCGAGGCGAAGCAGGTACTTGTACGCGGCGAGAGCGAGCTCGGTTTCTCCCGCCCAGAGTAGATTGTCTTTGAGGGCCCGCACCAGGGCCGTGTCTCGGGGGGAACGCCTGAGTAGGACTTTGTAGTGCTCGGCGGCTCTGCGATACCTTCCAGCCCAGCTACAATGCTGCGCCACCTCTCGCCTCAAGGAATCGTCCTCCGGGCGCAGTTCCAACAGGCGCTCCAGCAGATCAACTCCCTCCGCTTCCCGGTCTGTCCAGAAATAGAGGTCGGCTAGGGTGCGCAGAGCGGCGGTGTCGTCCGGGACGGTTTCCAGGATGATTTCGTACTGCTGGATGGCCTCCTCGAGCAGATTGTTCCAGATGTAGATCTGGGCGACCTTCCGGCGTATGTCGAGGCGAGTGCTGTCCAATCGGAGGGCGCTCTCCAGATGGCCCATTGCCTCGAAGGTCCGGCCCTCGGCCAACAGACTGTCTGCCGCGCGCAGGTGGAGGGAAATCTCCCGTGCGGCCCCGTCCTGCGCCCCGGCGAGCGCCACGGTAGCGGAGGCCGCACTGAGCCACGCCAGAATGATGGTGAATGCGTACCGAGGTACAACTCGCATCTCATCAGCCCTCTACGTCGGTACCTGTCGAGTGTACAGGTAGTAGTCGATCCTTTCGAATCGGGCGTCGAAAACAAACCAACTGTAACCGAGTGCCCCGGCGGCGGAGATCAGGTAGCTCCAGCCCAAGTACGATTCGCCGAGACCCGCAGTCAGGAGGGTGAGCCCGAGGTTGGCGACGAAGAACACGAGGGTAGCGCTTGCCGCCTCCTGCCGCAGTTCGAGATACAGCATCAGAATCACAACGTTGAGGAAGAGCACGTTTGCGAATGCTCCGAGCAGAAGGATACGGAACAGGCTAGGGGACACCCAGCCGTAGCCGATCCAGCGGAGAAATGGGACGGCCACGATGAACAAGATCAGTGTGAAAACACCCTGGAATTTGGCCATACCTCCCACTGTCTGGCGCGTCGCCTCGTACAGCTCGCGCCGCGCACCCTCGATCCGGACCAGAGGCTCGTTCAGGAGGCTTCGGACGAATTTCTTGTACGGCTCGTAGAACGCGGTTTCGCCAATGATCAAGAACCAGGCCAGCGCTGGCACCATGCTGAGAAACGCGAGGAATGCTGGCACGTCGTAGGGATTGTAACTGCGGAAGATGGACATGCCTTGGAGTTCACCGAGGGTGAACCAGATGACGATCTTGTCGATCCACACCCCAGCGTTGTACAGCAGGCCGGACAGGGCCACGTAGCGGTAGGGCCTCAGGTTGGCCAGGTAGTCGCGGCGCCACCATCCCTTGCCGCCGTATTCCCGTTTTCCGAGGATGTACAACGAGAGCACGATCAGCCCCTGTCCGGTGGCGTACCCGACAAGGGCCCACGAGACATTCCCGGCGCGGACCGCCACCAGTGCCAACAGGACGCTGAGGGTACAGCCGCCGCCGAAGCTCGCCACCACGTGCCGGTAGGTCTTCGACGTGCTCACGTAACTCATGAGCACCCAGAGCTGGCCCAGGAGGAGGAACAGAGCCACGGCACCCAGCCGGAAAACCAGCGGGCGGTCGACTGGCACCAGGAAACGGCCGATGGACATGGCGGGAACGGCGACCAGAATCCCCAATCCGGCTACGATGAGACTGGCCGTGCGAAGGCCCGGCAGGATTTCCTCGAGCTTCCTCTCGAACACCTTGTCGGCCACGTACCGTGTGAGTAGGTTCTGCCAGGGCCCCACCACGATCAGCGAGAAGGCGTAGGCGTAGATGATGGTCATCGTGAGGAGTCTGGCTGCGCCTGCGTGTAGGGACAGGGACGCAAAGAGACCGATCAGGATCAGGGCTGCTGTGGTAGTCAGCCAGGGTCCCGACGAGAGCACCATTCCGTACAAGAATGCCCGCAGGTACGAGAAGTAGGTACCGTGTCGCACCAGCTTTTGTAGTTCGAAACCAACTCCTGCCATGGTTCTCTCTCACGCCTGGCCGTAGTGGCGGTACAGACTAGCGTATTCTTCGGTGAGTTTGCGAATGTCGTAGCGTTGCGAAGCCCGCCGCTGAGCGGTCTCGATCTTCCGCCGGGTGCTCTCAGGATTCTGGAGGATCTCCAGTGCGGCACGGGCCAGCGCATCAGGTTCCTTCGGTGGGACCGTGGGCCATTCCGGTTCCAGGAGCTCGGCCGTGTCGCCCACGTCGGTCGACACCACCGGAACGCCGGCGCACATGGCTTCGATCAGCACCAGCGGTTGTGCCTCTTTGATGCTCGTGAGCATCAGCAAGTCCAGTTGGGGGTAGATGCGGCGCATGTCCTGGCGGCCCAGGAAATGCAGGCTGCCGTTCAATTCCAGGTGGGCCGCCAGTTTGCGGCACTGTTCAAGGTACTCCTGGTTTTCCTCGGTCGGACCGATGATGGAGAAGCGTGCGTGAGGGACCGCGTCCTTGATCACGCGCGCTGCCATGATGAACGTCTTCACGTCCTTCACGGGCGCCACCCTGCCGACGAGTCCCACGTGCGGCTCCGGCTGTCTGCGGCCGTCGCGCAGCCGAAGGTATTTGTCCACCTCGATGCCATTGGGGATGACGCGCGTCTTTCCCTCCGGTGCTCCCATCTCGATTTGCTTCCTGCGATTGCGCTCGTAGAGCGACACGATGAGGTCTGCGTGGTGATAGGCGATCCTCGCCAGTCCTCGAAATACGTTGGACCACATCTGGCGCTGGTACCCCTGCACGACGTCTTCGCCGTAGATCTCCATTTCGCGCTCGCGGGCGTAGATTCCGTGCTCGGTCAGAATGAACGGCCGGCCTGTGCGTAGTTTGGCCAGGGTGGCGAGCAGTCCCGCGTACCCGGTGGAGACGGCGTGGTAGACGTCCGCTTGAGGTACTTCTTCTTCGAGCAACTTGAACAGCGGCAAATGGGTGTTGTACCACCCCCAGTAGTAGTCGGAGAATGGATTCACTGCGTCGTTGTGCTTGTGGAAGAACGTCACCAGGCGCCAGCCCTGCAGGTCGCGCGTGATGTGCCGCAGATTGAGTCTACGGGTCTCGCCACTCAGGTACCGCAGCACCCTCCCAAAGCGATCGAATTTTCCAGTGAGCATGTCCAGGTGAAAACGGGTGACCTCGTTCCACGCATCGATCCGATCGCCCCGAATGGGACGCTCCGCGTCCACGTCTTCCTGGAGCGAGACCCGCCTCCATTCGACTACGTTGTCCGGCAATTCGTACTTCGCTTCCTCTGTGCCCGACGGCGTGATGGTCCACAGCGTGAATTCGATGTCGGGAAGGCTCCGAATCAGTCGGTGCGTCCATTCGGGGACCCCACCTACTACGGTGGGGTAAGAGCCCTCGAGTATCAGACAGACCCGCATCAGCTTCGCCCTCCGCGCTTTCTCACCCAGAGATCCCGGGCTCTACGACGGCGTTCTTCGGCCGTCTCTTCCTCGGTCGCCAATTGGCGAACTCTCCGTCTCGAAAGAGCCACGCTGTAGAGCGAAAGCAGCACGATCACGATCAGGAGAATCCCGTAGCGACCGTAGTTCATTGCCAGCGAGGTGCGGCTGCTCGGGCTGATCCGGAGACGGGCGACACCCTGGATGGGCACCACGACGTGCAAACGCCCCAGGGAATCTGTCTCGGCGAAGTAGCTCTTTCGGAAACCCGGACTGTCGATCCGGTAGGGGCGACTGGGGTTGAGGCCCGCCAGCCAGATATCGGTGGAGCCGAAGCCCCGTGCCCGGAAGTGAATCTCTCCCGTACTTGGGTCGTGGCTCCAGTGCTCAATCACGTTGCCCGATTCGATCACAAAAGGCGGAAAGGAGAACGCGCTGTCCGCCGGTGCGAGGTAGATCAGGTGCGTTTTGCCTTCGTCGAGATGGACGTACAGGTTTCCCCACCGGCGGCAGTAGCCGAGCACGCCTCTGCTGCGCGCAAGATCGACGATGTGATCATCGAAGTCGAAGCGGACGGTGCGCAGGTGACCACCTGTGCGGACGAGCCAACCCCCGTCTGCGCGGCGTGCGATGGCGGCGTCGAGATAGTCGAGGGCCATCCGCACGTACTCGCCAGTGGTGATGGGACAGATCTTTTGGTTCCGAATCCAGCGCACCACGTCCTTCAAGGCTTCGAGAGACGCTCGCTTCTCCGCGCTGTAGTAATGGATGTAGAGATCAATGGGAATCATCGGGTATTTGGACCAGCCGTACTGGAAAGTCCACAGAACATCCCGGTAACCGTCGAAAGGTCCGCGCCAGAAGTTCGTGAACTCGTAATCGTTGGCGGCGCGGCGCAGGACCTGGATCTCTCCCTCCACATGGCGGAAGGGCGGACTGAAATTCGCCATCGAGGGCACGTCTTTGAAAACCCTGCAGGTGCCTCCATTGATGGCCAGAACCCCTCGTTCGCGGACCATGCGCAAAATGGGGGCCGGCGGGTTGCAGTAGCCGGTCCAGAGGAAAAGATTGGATTGTTTGTCGCCTCGCAAGATGGTCTCATTGAGAAACCTGAGCGAACCGAAGATCTCCAGTTCCGGGTCCAAGCGGGTGTAACCCGGAAGGTC
Organism: uncultured Cytophagia bacterium; assembly: GCA_964464205.1. Taxonomy (GTDB): domain Bacteria; phylum Zhuqueibacterota; class Zhuqueibacteria; order Oleimicrobiales; family Geothermoviventaceae; genus Zestofontihabitans. The sequence continues at coordinate 6,050 of CAYXFI010000054.1, read as the reverse complement.
CGGCACCATCAAGTCGCCCTTTTCCCAGTCCATGGGGTGGCCGAGGCCGTGGCTTGCGGGTTCCACATTCGGGAGAATCAGGATCTCGCGGGCGAGCTCCACGTACCGGTGGCTGCCCCTGTAGTTGGGGTCCACCCGTCCCTGTATGAATGACGCCGTGAAGGGCAGCGGCGTGGGAACCAGGATTTCGTCCCGGAGAAGGGCGCCGCACAGGTAGTTAGGATTGATCTCCGTCTGCGATGTGAGCCCGTCACCGTCGATGCGCGCGAAGAAGATCCTTCGTCCGAAAAGTACCGCGAGATCCGGGCGAGGCTCCCGCTTTCCTCCCAGCGTTTGGCGGAAGAAACGCACAGCGTCGAGATAGAGCTGGGGCTTGTAGTTCGTAGAATCCTTGACAACCTCGCGGTAGACGAGCGCCTCGGAGAGAAAGGCCCCGCGCGGGGAAATGAACCCTCCCAAATAGGTGCGGCCGGGATTGACGGTGGCGCGCAGTTCCGCCAGGGGGCGAATGTCGGGGGAATAGCGAACCAGGGGGTAGAAGCCTTTCACACCATCTCGCTTGGGATCGCGCTCGAAGGTCAGAAGCTCCCGGTCGAAGCGGACGAGGCGGGCCGTGGGGGCAAAACGCCAATCGTTGTGACGGTAGTCCGCACCGAGAGCTCGGAAGATGGCCTGTGTCTCCCGTAGGTCGAAGCGCGTCGGATCGCGCCGGGGCTCCGACACCGCCCCCAGGCAGCCGAAAATCAGCACCTTCTTCCCACGACGGATCTGGCGCAGAAGCCACTGTCGGTAGCCGCTTGCTCCGCGCAGTTCGTCGTTGTAGAACCACGTGAGGATCGCGCGGCAATTTCGGACGAGTCCGGGAGGAGGAAGGTCCTTGGAAATGTCCCAGTAGGTGACCCTGTACCCCAGGTAGGTGAGAGGCAGCTCCAGGAAGACGTAGATGGGGTTTTCTTCTTCCGTTTGCCCGTCTGCGCTCTTGTAGAGGGCGAGCACGTCGCGCCGCAGCTCCATGGGAGCAGCGCCATCGGCCCGGGCCAGTGGCGGGAGCAGCAGAAGAGCGAGCGCCGCCAGGAGACCGGCCGTGACGCTTGCGGTGCCGAAAGGGAGTGGAGTCGGAGGCCGCAGTCCACCCCGGGCACTGCGATTCGTCGTGCGCATGTCGTGGTCTGTGTAGCGTCCGTTTCTCACCGGTTCGCCCGCATCAAGCTGCTTCCGCCTGCGTCCAGAACTCCACCACTTCCTCCCATTCGTGGGGCAGAGCCGCTTGCGACGCGTATCGGCAACTGTGGACAACTGAATCGTAGTCGCCGAGTTCGAAGAAAGCCTCGGCGAGGTCCAGGTAGATCTTCGGCTCAACTGGTTGGAGGCGCAGTGCCTCGCGCAGGTCCATCACCGCCTTTTCCGGTTCGCCCAGGGCCTTCCATATCTTGCCGCGAACGTGAAAGGCCTCCGCCTGGTTACGGTCGGCGGAAATCACTTCGTCTGCCAAACGGAGGGCCCGCCTCAGGTACCAGCTGCCGAGCTGCGGTCCGGGCAGGCCGGTTTTGTGGTAGTCGAGGTACAGCAGCGCGAGCAGGAGTCGATCTTTCGCACTGGTGAACTTCTCCAGTCTTTCCTCGAGGTGCTGGAACGCCTGGAAGTACGCGGTGTCGAGGCGGTCCAGCGCTTCCGCGGCGTAGATTTTCGCGTCGTCGTCTCCCTCCCGCAGGATCTCTTTGAGCTTAGCCACCGCCCACGATCTGTTCGGATGCTTCAAGAGGTGGAAGATGGCGCGTCTCCGGACGGCCGGATCCGGATCGTGCAGGGCGTCCGCTACCGGTTCCATGGACAGGCTGTGCTCCACGTACTCACTGATGTCGATCACGCCCAATTCCAGCGCTTTCTGGGCATCAGCGACGGTACGTGGCTTGAACTCCGGACGGCCCAGCTTCAGAGTCAGATCTTCCTTTGCTCTACGTCGCCACATGGTGCTCCTTCACCGACGGCCTGGACTGGTTGCCCGAGGAGTTGGACCATCCGCCCTGTGCGTGCCGGGACAGTTCCAGCGACTGTTCGGCCAGTTGCACCAACATCTGAGCGTCGCGGACGTAGGGCCGGTAGGTGGCGAAGCCGAAGAGCAGGTCCAGCTTGGTCTTCTTGAGGCCCAGGAGCCTCCCGGAATTGCGGACGCGCTGCCGCAGCCGCTCGATCACTTTCAGAGTGTGATCAACGGGGGTGAGGGGCAGCATGACCCAGTAGGTACCGTGACGTCTCCCGGCGCACACAAGATCGATTTCCCGGAGATTCCGCTGCAGAACCTTGCCCACCACCCGCAGGATCAATTGGAGAGCCTCCTCCGACAGGGTGGTCTGCAGGATGTCGTAGTCTTTGATCTCGAAGATGACGACCGTCAGAGGCAGCTTGTAGCGCGTCGTCCGCCGGAGCTCCTGATTCAGGGCCTGGAGGAAGTAGTGGTAATTGTGAAGTTCGGTTACCTTGACGATTTGATCTTTCGCCTCCATCTCTGCGAAGCGGACGACATTGGCGATGGCTGGCGCCGCGAGTTCTGCGATCATCCGTAGAGTGCGAAGGGTCGGGATGCTGAGCTTAAGAAACGGGATATCGTCCACCGTGAGGACGGCTAGCACCACGTTTCGCGCCACGATCGGTACGAACACCAGGCTGCGAAGGCCCGATTCGTTCCACACCTGCTCCAATTTGGGATTCCCGGCGAGGTCCTTGACGCTGAGTGGTTCGTTCTTTCGAAACAGAACTTTGAGGAGAGGGTTCGACAGGGGGATACGCGACGGTCGGTCGTGAGGCTGGTCCCAGCCACGCGTGGCGACCAGTACGGCTTCGTCCCGGGAGTAATCGACAATGTACAGGGACGACCTGGTGGCTCCCGTGAATTTCTCCGTGACCTCGAGAATCCCACTGTAAACCTGGTGTTCCTCCAGCGCCTCTAGCGCCTTCGTCGCTTTGTACAAGCTTTGCACAGTGGCTTCTTGCCCGATGATGCGTTGCTCGAGCTCCTCTTTGACGCGGGTTACGGCGAGAAGCTGCTCTTTCAAGCGTTCATTTTCCCTTTCGAGCTCATCGTGGTGCTCGCGGAGCCGTTCGTATTTCCCGCGATGTAGCTCGTGAAGTTCGCCCACCACCAGTGCGGCCACGAAGTTAGGCACGAGGATCGGCAGGAGGCTTGCGAGGGGGAAAGGTGCGCCGAGACTGGCCGGGCGAATCAGAGTACCTTGGAGCGCAACGAACAGGCTGGCAAAGAGGGCCGCCCAGAGGCCGGAGAGCAAGCCGTACTGGGCCGCTCCAATCAGTACAACCAGCAGGTAAGGGTTCGGCGCGATGGCCAGGAAGCCCGGGTCATTGGGAAACAGCGAGTAGTTCACCGCCACCAGGCAGAGAAAGACGAACGTGATGGTGAGGAGAAAATCCTTCTCGAGGCCGATCTTGTCTGCAGTTCTGCGCAAAGTGCTCCCTCTCGCGTGGTCACCTGGGCTTTCGTACTTTCTCGTCCGCAAAGAGCCCGAGATCGACGAACTGTACCTTTGGCTCTTCCGGCGTGGCGTCGACCGGCTGCGGACGGTCGTGACGGCTGACGAGGCGCTCCGCCACGCCGTCTTCAGTAACGATGTTTCGCCGCCAATCCGGCGCTTGAGCGAGGATGAGTTCGGCGAGCGCCGGGGTCACCAGCAAGTACAATTCGGCTCCCACCTCGGTGGTCTTCCGGTGAGCTTGCATCAGGTAGGTGAGAGCCGCGCTGTCCACGTAGTCCACTTCCCTCAGGTCGACGACGACGGGTTTGCCGCGGCTGGCCAGCCTTGCTACGGCGCGCAGGATGCCGGTTACGTTCGTGCGATCGACGGAGTCACATCCCTCCACGCGCAGGATGTAGCCGTTCGCCCCTTCGGTGATCTTGAAGCGGGGCGCGCAAGCTGGCACGTCCTGTGGGACGAGATACTGCTCCTTCAGCGCGCGAACTGCCGACGTAAGGTCCGGGTACGTTGGCAGAATTTTGGTGAGGCGGGTGACCTCAAGGATTTCCCGGACGTCGTCGTGGGGACGTGCGAGCGCGAGACCTCCACCCTTCTGATGAAGCGCCCGCCGCAACCCGATGAGCCCTCGGAGCCCGGCACTGTCGATGAAGCCGAGCTTGGCCAGGTCGAGGACGCAGGCCCGGGCGTCTCCGGCCAGCTTCAGGGCTTCTGCGAAGAACCGGTGAGCGTTTTCTGCATCGACGGTGGTCTCTTCTGCGAAGCTGAGGATTCGCACCCCATCTTTTTCTCTCGCCAGGAGCATGTAGCGGTCCTCTTGCGGCCTTGTGCGCTCGGAACGACGGCCGGTCCGGCCAACCGTTCACTCCACGGTCTACTGCCTACTCCCGTATCGGATTCGGTTGGAAATTCTTGAGAGCCAGCCCTTTGCGACGGGCGTGTGGGGTCGAGCAGTTCTCGAACCGGGCTCGACGGCTATCAGGTAAGAGAGGTTAAGAAAGATGGGAAGTACGGGCACAGGGGCGTCGGCCAGGGGTGGCGACTGATGAGCAGGGTGGGGTTTCCGCCCTCCACGAGTCAAGTAGCCCCAATAGGCGTCTCGGCTGAGGATGGGGGTACTATCTCCGGGAAGTCGAAGGTCTCTTGAGTGTACCGGGTTGGCTTGGGAACTTCACCACTGAGACACCGGGACCACGGAGGAGACCCCAGGGAGTGGCGAGAATGCAAATGCCGCCGCTGAGGTCGTGCTGGCGCCAAACTTGACCCCAGACATGGGAAGGAGGTAGCTCGGACTGAGGTCGAAGGAGAACTACGTACCTTGCCGGGGAACCAGAACGGAATGTGTGCGTCGTGGAAGCGTTGACAGCGCTGTCAACCGCTCTGTGTTCAGTTTGTGCGGTCTCTGCGAGCTCGGTCCCCCTGTGGTTTGACGCGGCCGGTTCTTACACACTCTCCAGTGGTGGGAGCGGGCTTTTTTCGGAAAGTAGCGTCCGGTCCCGGTGGAATCGACTTCGAACGCTAAGCATTGTTCGAAGCGGTGGTTGGGTGTCAAGAGCCCAAGAAAGGTCTTGACAGGTAAGGGCGAGATGTGTATTTTTGTATCGTGAATTGGGCGATTAGCTCAGCTGGTTAGAGCGCTGGTCTCACATACCAGAGGTCACTGGTTCGAATCCAGTATCGCCCACTTCCGAAGAGGGCGGCTCCTTTCGTAGGGTGCCGCTCTTTCTTTTTTGGTCCCAAGAGACGTTGCACCGCGGCGGTCGTGCGGGACACTATCGCGCGGCACTGGAAGCAGGTGGGGCACGATCCAGGCCTGTGTGGTCGCGAGGTTCCCTAGCACCGGTGAGCACTTGCCTCTTCCCTTCCCCTTCTTCTACCAGACGATGTAGTTCCCCCAGCCCGGTTTGAGCTTCTCGACCAGGTGGTAGAAACCTCGGTGGACGTAGTTGTCCGTGGCCGAAGGCCATTGCGGGAACGCCACAATCTGTTTGAGCGCCGGTTTGGCACGTTCGCCCAGCGCGTCCAGCACGTTGATCGCGCGCAATTGCACCCGCGGATTCTCGCTGGGCATCTCGCGCACCAATACGTGCAGGGCCTGCTCTGCGTCGCCCACGCGAATCAAAGCGTCGGCCGCGGCAATTCGGACGTCCGCCGCCGGATCCCGGAGGAGCTTGCGCAGAACAGGGGCGGCTTTCCCGGCCCTTTCGCCGAGGATGCTGCACCTCGTGGCAGCCCAGTAGCGCACGGCGGGATGTGGGTGCCTCAAGCGGGCCACCAAAGTCGGGAGATTCTCTGTCCTCCGTTCTGACGCCAGTTCCGCCGTTTCGATGATGGCCTCCGCCGGGTAGTCCGGGCTATGGGTGAGTTCGTACACCGTGCGGTTCCGGCTCTGGTCCAGCATCCATCCTTCGGGCAGGAAGCCGGCGTCCCGGTTGTCTCGAACCCACTGGCGCAGGGCTTCGCGCATCCGCTTCAGGACCGGCACGTACTCGGGATCGCCCGCCAGGTTACGCACGTTGTGCGGATCGGCCTGCACGTCGTACAGCTCCTCCACCGGCTTGGGCT
>CAYXFI010000053.1:0-15446 GCA_964464205.1 uncultured Cytophagia bacterium | reverse complement strand
GCCGGTCGAATTGCAGGTACAGGTCCACCCGCTGAACGCCGAGCACGTGGCTCAGAAGACGTTCGACTTCCAGCCTGGCGTTCTCAAATCCCCGTCGGGTCAAGTAGTCAGTCCCCCACCGGATTAGCTCGATAACCGTCCACTGCTGTTTCGGCAAGCGGCGTCCCCGCGCTCACAGTTGCTTCAGCTTCTCCGCCTGGTCAGCCAGGCGCAGCTGGTCGATCAGCTCGTCCAAGTCGCCGTCGAGAATCTCCTCAAGCTTGTAGAGCGTCAGTCCGATCCGGTGGTCGGTGACGCGATTCTGTGGAAAGTTGAACGTGCGGATTTTCGCGCTGCGATCCCCCGTGCTGACCATCGACCGACGGGCTTCGACCTCCTTGGCGCGCTCTTCCGCCAGCACGCGCTCGTAGAGGCGCGCTCGAAGGATGCGCAGGGCCTTCGCCTTGTTCTTGTGCTGGCTCTTCTCGTCCTGGCACGTCACGACGATGCCAGTGGGGATGTGAGTGATGCGCACCGCCGAGTCGGTCGTGTTCACACTCTGGCCCCCGGGGCCGGAACTGCGGAACACGTCGACCCGGAGATCTTTGGGATCGATCTGAACGTCCACGTCCTCCGCCTCGGGCAGAACCGCTACCGAAGCGGCCGAAGTGTGAATCCGGCCGCTGGCTTCCGTCACCGGAACCCGCTGCACGCGGTGCACCCCGCTCTCGTACTTGAGCGTCCCGTAGGCGTTCTTGCCGCGAACGAGAAAGATGATCTCCTTGAAGCCCCCGATGTCCTGGGGGTGAGAGCTCATGATCTCCAGGGACCAACCCTTGCGCTCCGCGTAGCGGCTGTACATTCGGAACAGATCGCCAGCGAACAAACCGGCTTCGTCACCGCCCGTGCCGGCGCGGATTTCCACGATGGCATTCTTGGCATCCTGGGGATCCTTCGGCACCAGCAGCAATTTGAGCTCCTGCGTGAGGCCCTCGATGCGTTCTTCCAGCTCCCGAATCTCCTCTTCCGCCAGCTCCCTGAGCTCCTTGTCCTCTTCTCGCTCGAGGATCTGTCGGGCCTCATCGAGCTCCTTCACAGCCTGCTTGTACCGCCGGTAGGTCTCCACAATCGGCTCCAGCTCGTGCTGCTCCTGAGAGAGCTCGCGAAGCCGATGGGGATCGCAGATCACCTCCGGGTCGGCCAAAAGCTTCGTGATTTCTTCGAAGCGAGCTTCGACCTCATCGAGTTTGTCGAACATCGTCCGCGGCAAAACCCATCACCTCTGAACTATCGCCGGCTGTCCTCATACGCGCCGGCCACCGCTTTTCAAGGGCAGCCAATCCGCCGCCTCGATCACGTCGCGCTGAACCCGCCGACGCCACAAATTGCGGTTCCGCGAAGGACAGGTGAACCGTAGCGGGCACAAAAAAGCGGAACACGGCCACACTCCAACCGCATCCCGCACCCGCAGACGAGCCAGGTGCCGCATTGGGTCCACCCAGCCCGCGTCACGTTCCCACCTGTGGACGACGGTATCACTCCCTCGCTTCTTCCGCTTGCTCCTTCTCGGCAGGAGTTTCCGTCTTTTGGTCCTGGTTCATTCCGTACTTCCTCATGAATTTCTCCACCCGTCCAGCCGTGTCCACAAGCTTCTGCTTGCCGGTGAAGAACGGGTGGCAGTTGGAGCAAATCTCAATCCGCATGTCGCCCACGGTGGACCGTACCTGGAACGTGTTCCCGCAAGCGCAGCGAACCGTGCCCAGCTTGTATTCCGGATGAATTTTCGGTTTCAAGTCTCTACCTCCTTGTTCCCAGAACTCGCGAACACCGTTTCCATTCCTCTGGATACCTAAATCTAAGAAAATTCACCGACTTGAGCAAGGAAAAACGCGGACTCACGTGCTCATCGACTCCAGAAACTCCCGATTCGACTTCGTGCCGCGCATCTTCTCCAGCAGGAACTCCATCGCCTCCACCGGATTGAGTTCCGCCAGCAGCTTGCGCAGGATCCAGACGCGGTTGAGCTCGTGCTTGTCGAGCAAGAGCTCTTCCTTCCGCGTGCCGGATTTGTTGATATCGATGGCCGGGAAGATCCGCCGGTCCGCCAAGCGCCGATCCAGCACGAGCTCCATGTTGCCGGTGCCTTTGAACTCCTCGAAGATCACGTCGTCCATCCTACTGCCTGTGTCGATCAACGCCGTGGCGATGATCGTGAGGCTACCGCCCTCTTCCACGTTGCGGGCCGCACCGAAGAAACGCTTGGGCTTGTGCAGAGCGTTGGCATCCAGACCGCCGGATAGGATCTTGCCGCTGTGCGGCACCACCGCGTTGTGGGCGCGAGCCAGACGCGTGATGCTGTCCAGCAGGATCATCACGTCGTGCTTGTATTCTACGAGCCTCTTGGCTTTCTCCAACACCATGTCGGCCACCTGCACGTGGCGCTCCGCCGGCTCATCGAATGTAGAGCTGATCACCTCGGCGTCCACGGAGCGCTCCATGTCGGTGACCTCTTCGGGCCGCTCGTCGATCAGCAGCACAATGAGCTTGACCTCCGGATGGTTCTTCAGCACCGCGTTGGCGATCTTCTGCAGCAGCGTAGTCTTGCCCGTTTTCGGCTGCGCCACGATCAGCCCACGCTGGCCCTTGCCAATCGGTGTCAGCAGGTCCATGATCCGCATGGAGTACTCCGTGGGGGAAGTCTCCAAGCGGATCCTCTCCATCGGGTAGAGGGGCGTGAGGTTGTCGAACAAGGTTCGCTGTTTGGCCTTCTCCGGCTCTTCGTAGTTGACCGCCTCCACCTTCAGCAGGGCGAAGAAGCGTTCGTTTTCCTTCGGGGGCCGGATTTGGCCGGACACGATATCGCCAGTCCGGAGGTCGAACCGCTTGATTTGCGAAGGACTCACGTAGATGTCGTCCGGACCGGGCAGGTAGTTGAAGTCGGGCGACCGGAGAAAGCCGTACCCGTCCGGTAGAACCTCCAGAACCCCCTCGGCAAAGACCAGCCCCTCCTGCCGGGTCTGTTCTTCCAGAATCCTGAAAATCAACTCCTGCTTCTTGAGCCCGGTACAACCCTCAATGTTGAGCTCCTGCGCGATCTTCAGGAGCTCGGGCATTTTCATCGCCTTGAGTTCGGCAATGTCCATGTTTCCCTCACCTCGTTTTCATCTCTTTCTTTTGCGAACGGCACAGGACCCACGCACCCCGCACGTCGTCAGCTGCTGCTCCGCATCAAGCTGCGCACAAGCCAGCCGTGTCCCCTCGGGCTCGTGCGCACAAAAACCGGTATTTCGCTCACAGGAGATGCGTCAGGCGAGAGATCCTTCTGGGTTCGTTGATCAGCGGGATCTCTGAAGACAAAAACCTGATAGCGCGGAAAAGATCCGGTGGTTGGAGTCGATCAGCTATCGGGGGTTCCAGCAACCACTAAACGCCCAACCAACCGGCAGAGTTTCACAGATTCCGGAACCCTCACACCCCGCATTGACTCACGCAGTTGAAAACGAGCGGGCGAACTGCCTCAACCCTCGCCCAGACCAATTGCTTCATCGGTATCCTTGTCAAAAAAGTGAGCCTTCCGCATGTCGAAGGCGAGGGTCAGGGCTTCCCCCTCCTTCGGCTCATGCGTCGCGGGCAGCCGCGCGACGAAGTCCGCCCCTCCTACCTTGAAATAGAGGTAAAGCTCACTACCCATCGGCTCCACTACATCCACGCCCACCCGCACGGGCGAGCTTTCCTCCACTCCTTCCAGCTCGTGCTGCGGGTGAATGTGCTCGGGGCGAATCCCCAGCGTCACCTCTTTGCCGACGTACGGGCGGAGAGCTTCCACTTTCTGCCGGGGAATCGGCAGGTTCAGCTCCCCCTGGCGAAACCACAGTCCTGAATCCTCTACAATCCGGCCATCCACAAAATTCATGGCCGGGCTGCCGATGAATCCGGCCACAAATTTGTTGCGCGGGTAGTTGTACAGCCGAAGCGGTGTGTCAACCTGCTGCACCACGCCATCTTTCATCACCACGATGCGGTCTCCCATGGTCATGGCCTCAACCTGGTCGTGGGTGACGTAGATCATCGTGGTCTCGAGACGCTGGTGCAGCTTGCTGATCTCCGTCCGCATCTGGACGCGCAATTTCGCATCGAGATTGGAGAGAGGCTCGTCGAACAAAAACACCTTGGGTTTGCGCACGATCGCGCGTCCCACCGCCACCCGCTGCCTCTGCCCGCCGGAGAGAGCCTTCGGCTTCCGGTCGAGGAGATCCCGAATTCCCAGGATCTCCGCCGCCTCAAGGACCCGTCTCTCGATTTCGCCTTTCGGGTACTTACGCAGTTTCAGCCCGAAGGCCATGTTCTGAAACACGGTCATGTGGGGGTAGAGCGCGTAGTTCTGAAACACCATGGCGATGTCGCGGTCCTTCGGCGGCACATCGTTCACCAGGCGCTCGCCAATGTAGATCTCGCCTTCGGTCACGTCCTCCAGACCCGCGATCATCCGGAGAGTGGTGGACTTGCCGCAACCCGAGGGACCCACCAGCACGACGAATTCCCTGTCAGCAACGTCAATGTTGACGTTGCGCACCGCGACAACGTTCTTGTCGAAAACCTTGGTGACGTTCCTGAGCTGGACGCTCGCCATCGTTCGCCTTCAGGAATGGGCAGGTCACCTACCACAACAACCCTGCATCACGCCCCGTCGTGGAATGGTCCGTGGGATTTCCCCAACCCCTGCGAGGGAGCTCGGCAACCACCCCCTCTTCCAAGCACGGCGCGAATTTACCAAATCGGCCCAGCTTTGTCAAGGTCTTTCGCTGGGGCTCACCGGGCGTAGAACTGCTCATCCACCGCGGCGCGGCTACTCAGGAGCAAGTCCAAGCTCCTCGAGGACCGCCCCCACGAGGTAATGGCTACCGATCGCTAAGACGGGTCTCTCGCCCGCGACATCCTCGGCCACCCGCCACGCCTCCGTCGGAGAATCGGCAGAACGCACCTCGAAACCCAGGGAGCGGGCAATCCCGGCTAACTCGACCGCGTCCGCGCTTCGCAACGTCGGCAGGGGGCACACGACCATCCGATCCGCAATTCCGCGTAGGCAGCGAGCCATGCTGGCGAACGGCTTGTCGCGCAGCACGCCCACCGCCACTGTACCAGCGCACTCACTTGGCCACAGCTCGCGGAACGTTTCCACGAAGGCCCGCACACCCTGCACATTGTGGGCCACGTCCACGATCCTCAGGGGTTCGCGCCTGACGATCTGAAATCGTCCCTCCCAGCGCGTGCTCGCCACAGCGGTCGCAGCGGCGTCCGGCGGCAGCGGCCACTGCTCACCAGCCGCCCGATGCGCGAAAAGCGCCAGCCCCGCATTGCGCGCCTGGTGTCGGCCGATCAGATGCGTCCAAACGCCGGACAGGCGCAGCTCCCCGCCGTGGTAGCTGAAGCCCGTCCCCTCGGTCGTGACGGCGTTCACGCGCACCCTTGCTTCTTCCTGCAGGCGGTGAACCTCAGCCCCAACTTCGGTACCAATCCGTCGGATCGTCGCCAACGCGGCATTGGAGCGCACGTACGTGAAACAGGGCACCCCTTCTTTCAGAATCCCCGCCTTCTCCGCCGCGATCTCCGACACCGAGCGCCCGAGGTGTACCTGGTGGTCCAGGTGCACGTCCGTGATCAGCGTCAGGCTTGGCCGGACCACATTGGTAGCATCCCACTTTCCACCCAGACCCACCTCCACGATCGCCACATCCACGTCCTCCGCCGCGAAATAGGCAAACGCCACAGCCGTCATCGCTTCGAAGAATGTGGCCTCCACTCGCTCGATCTGCGGTTTGAGGCTCCGGATCAGCTCCAGAAGGGCTTCACGAGGTACTTTGCGGAAATCCACCCTCACCCGCTCTTCCGGAGCTACAAGGTGGGGAGAAGTGTACAGCCCCGTGCGGGCGCCAGAATGCCTGAACAGCGATTCCAGGTAAGCGCAGGTGGACCCTTTCCCGTTCGTCCCTGCCACGTGCACCACCTGGAACTTCCGCTCGGGGTGGCCCAGGTATTCCAGGAGGGCGTCGATGCGTTCCAGGCCCGGCTTGAGACCAAAGCGCCGTCGGGAAAACAGGAAGTCCAGGAGAGGGTGTTGCTGGCCCATGATCAGTCGGCCCGGTAGGGGTTGTTCCAGTAGAAGCGCGTGAGGCCGCGATTCGTGCCAAACCACACGTAGTCGCCGTCCAGGAGAATATCGTAGACCCGGCTACCCACCAGGCCGTCGCGGACACCAAAGTGCCGCCAGCGCTGGCCGTGGAGGTCGTACTTGTACACGCCGTCCTCCGTAGCCACCCAGAGGGCAGAGCGATCCGCCCGAAGCCGGTAGATTCTCCCCCCAATCTTGTGGCGACCCGCCGGGGGCGCCAGCCAGACCTGCCGGCGCAGGTCGTACGCCTCAACCCCCTGCCAACCGCCCACCCACAGGGTGTCGCCACAGGAAGTCACGGCGAAGATCGGCGTGCCCACAGGGCCCTCCGCCTCGGACACAAATCCCCCCGTCTTCGTGTCTACGTCCCAGACGTACAGCCCCTCCGATGTGCCCACCCAGAGCAGATTCTCCGTGAAGTGCAAATCGTACGCCTCGAGGTTCTCCAGGTTGCCCGGATCGACCCGTTCCGCGACGCACGAGTCGGGCTTCCCTTTCCGAGGCATCCACCTCAGTCGGCTCACCCCGCTGCGAGTGGCAACCCACGTCCAGCCGTCCTGCACCACCACGTCGTACACCCAGTCGTCCGCCCGATAGCTGGCCCCGGTGTACTGTCGCCAGTTCCTGCTCTTCCGATCGAGGCGCAGCAGCCCCAGGTCCGTGCCGAAGTACACTCCTCCAGGCCCGATGGCTATCGCCAGCACGCGATCGCTCGCCACGCCGGTGAGAAACCGGGACTCGAAGTAGCGCCATTCTCCCTGGCGCATGTCCCACACCGTCAGTCCCCACTCCTCCTCGTAGGCTCCGAATCCGGCTGCCCAAAGCCGGTCGCCATCTCGAGCAAGGGCTCGCACTTCCGTCGCCCAGAGGCCGAAAGGCAACATCTCCAGACGGGCCATCCGCATGTCGGCGCGCCCAACTCCGTAGCCCCACGTGCCCAACCAGAGAGTGCTCCAGGCGTCTTCCTGCGTGCACGTGATCGCGTACTGCCGCAACTGGAAGTCCCGAATGTACCCTTCGGGATCGAACAGGAAACCCTGGCTCATGTGAAACATCGGAAGCTCTCGGGGCCTGGGCGCTCTGCGGCCGAACCAGAAAACCTGGTGGGCTTCCGGTGGCGTTTCCACTGCGGCCACTCTGTTGCCGAACTTGTCAGCCAGAGCGTAGCGTCCACTCGCCGTCTCGAACAGAACCTCCGTCGTGGTGATTCCGATCGAAGTGATCGGGTCTCCCCACGGCAAGCCGATCTCGTCCCGGTAGAAATTGTACCACTCCGCCGAAGTGGGATGCCGGAAACTCACTCCCGCGTCCGTACCGCACCAGATGAATTGGGTGTCCACGTCGTAGGCCACGGCCTCCACAACGTTGCTCGCGAGACCATCGCTCACCGTCCACGGGGGAAGCCAGCGACCGCTGGTCACGTCGTAGCGCAGGATCCCGCCCGTCGTGGCGAAGTACACCTGGTCGGTGCCAATGGCCAGATTGTTCACGAACCGCGTGCAGGTGTAGCTGACCCAGTCGCCCGGGAAGTAGTCTGGGTTCGTGTACGGGATTCGCTGTTCCTCCGCCTCCTGCCCGTAGACGAGCGGGAAAGCAAGCAAAATGAGGATGCCGATCGAAAACGCTGATCTACTCACCGGAGGTCCCCCGTTGCAGGAGGCCGTACGCTTTCAGCTTCTTGCTCAAATTGGCTCGGTCCATGTTCAGGCGTCGCGCCGCCACACTGATGTTCCCCCCAGCCCGCCGCAGCTCTTCCGCCAGAATCCGCCGTTCGTACCGCCGGAGCCGCTCGCGGAGGCTCCCCGATCCCCCGGAGGTGCTCGCGGGTCGCTCTACTGTGCTCGCCCCCACCGGCAATGCTGCGGTCACCTCGTCCACACCCACCTCCGGACCGGCACACATGATCTGCATGCGCTCGACGAAGTTCCGCAACTCCCGGACATTCCCCGGCCAATCGTACTCCAGCAGTACCTCCACCGCTTCCGGCGTGAATCGTTTCGGCGGCTGACCGTTCCTTTGCGCGTACAGCCGAACGAAGTGCTCTACGAGCGCGGGGATGTCCTCTTTCCGCTCGCGCAACGGAGGAACGTAGAGAGGGATCACATTCAACCGGTAAAACAGGTCCTCGCGGAACCGTCCGGCTTCCATTTCCCGCGCCAGGTCCTTGTTGGTAGCCGCAATCACCCGTGCGTCGAAACGGCGAGGTTTTGTGTCGCCCAGCGGGAGAAACTCGTTTTCCTGAAGCACCCGGAGGAGTTTGGCCTGGGTCTCGAGGGCCATATCCCCCACTTCGTCGAAGAAAAGGGTGCCACCATTGGCCTCCTCGATGAGGCCGCGCTTGTCCTTCGTCGCCCCTGTGAAGGCGCCACGCCTGTACCCGAAGAGCTCGCTCTCGATGAGCGTGGACGGAACGGCCGCGCAGTTCACCCGCACGAACGGGCCAGCGCTGCGGCGGCTGAGCCGGTGGATCCTTCGAGCGATGAGCTCCTTGCCCGTGCCGTTTTCCCCCATGATCAGAATGCGGCCATCGCTCGGCGCGGCCCGATCGACTTGCTCCAGGAGGGCCCGCATCGGTTCGCTCACAGCCACCAGCTCTTCCTCCAGGCCCGCAGCCCTGCGCAGAGCCTCCATCTGGCGCCGCAAGCGCCGTTTTTCCTCGATGTGACGAACAACCAGGATCACCCGCTCGGGATTCAGGGGCTTCTCCAAGAAGTCGTAGGCGCCCAGGCGTGTGGCGCGCACGGCAGTGCTCAGATCAGCCTGGCCGGAAATCATCACCACTTCGGCGGAGGCATTCCCCGTGCGGAGCTTCTCGAGCACTTGCAGTCCGTCCATCCCGGGGAGGAACACGTCGAGCAGGATTGCGTCGAAGGAGTCCCTGCGAACCAGATCCAGGGCCGCCCCTCCGTCGTACGCGCAGACCACCTCGTGGCCTTCGTCACGTAGAAGACCGGCCAACGCCTCGCAAATGGCCCGGTCGTCGTCCACTACGAGCATCCGCATGGCTCAGGCCACATCCATCGCCTGTTCACTGGCCTCCTCCGTGTACTCCGAGCGGCGCAGCGAATTCCGGAGGCGAGCCCACCGGTCCCGGTCCGTGCGAAAAGTGACCGAAAGGGTGCCGTCCAGTTCGGACACACCCGTGATTTCGGCGAGCTGCTGGATCAGGCCCAGCACGCCCGCCCGTTCGCGAGGGAGACGCACCGTGACCTCAATGAAGTGGCGTCGGGCGAAATCCAGGATCGCTTCCCGAAGGTCCTGTAGGAACATCCCCCGCGTCGCCGACACAAACACAGCCGGACGGTACTCCTCGCGCAACCGGGCGAACACGCCCTTCTCCTCCACCGCGTCGATCTTGTTGAACACGTAGAGCATCGGCCGGTTGTGCAGGTCGAGCTGGCGCAGCACCTCGTTCACCGTATGGATCTGCGACTCAAAGTGCGGATGACTGAGATCCACCACGTGCAGCAGCAGGTCGGCCTCGGCCGCCTCTTCCAGCGTGCTCATGAACGAGGCGACCAGGTGGTGCGGAAGCTTTCGGATGAATCCCACTGTGTCAATCAGAAGGACACGGAGCCCTTTCTCCGCCCGCATCGCCCGCACGGTGGCGTCGAGGGTGGCGAAGAGTCGATTCTCGACGAATACCTCGGACTGAGTGAGGGCGTTGAGGAGCGAGCTCTTGCCCACGTTCGTGTAGCCCACCAGGGCCGCTTTGAACACGTCCTCCCGATGGCGACGACGCACGTCCCGCTGCTTGTGGATCTGCCGGAGCTCCCGGTCGAGGACCTGGATGCGGCGGCGGATCATTCGGCGGTCCACCTCCAACTGCGTTTCTCCCGGGCCCCGCGTGCCAATGCCGCCGTACTGCCGAGAAAGGTGGGTCCACTGGCGAGTGAGCCGTGGCAACAGATAGCGCAGTTGAGCCAGCTCCACCTGCGTCTTGGCCTCTTTCGTCCGAGCCCTTCGTGCGAAGATGTCGAGAATCAGGCCACTGCGATCGAGGATCTTCACCCCGCAGCTCTTCTCCAGATTTTTCACCTGCACGGGCGTGAGGTCGTGATCGAAGATGACCAAGTTGGCCCGGAGTTCCTCGACCATCCGCACGAGTTGGTCCAGCTTGCCGCGGCCGATCAGGTAGGCCGGGTTCATGCGTCCACGGTCCTGCACGAGCCGACCCACTACCTCGGCGCCAGCAGTGTCCGCGAGCATCGCCAGCTCGTCCAGGTACTCCTCTTCCTGCCAGCGAGACTCACTGGGCTCGACAACGCCCACCAGAATGGCCCGCTCACGCTCCGGCGCAGTTTCCACAGTTTTCAATCTGGCTACCACCTCCCGGCTGCACAAAGCTGTTCCGTTGCAACCAACATTCAGACGCTCACCGTCGTGCTTTGTTTCGCACGTTCGGCCCGTTCTTCCCCAGCGGCGCGCTCGGGCGACGTACGCGCCACTGCCATTTCCACGAGCAACAACAGAACGAGCGTAGCCGTCAGCCAGGGCCAAAGCTCTCGTCCGGTCCGCAGCAGCTCAATCTTGCGCGGCAGGTCTTCGCCCGGCTCCAGAACGGTCGCGCCCACCGCAGCGGCGAGGCGCCCCACGTCGGCCCTCCTCAAATCGGACTCCTGCGGTTCCGGATTCACCGCGAAGTAGGAATGCGGTTGTTCATCCACCAGGAGCTGGTAGATGCCCGGGGCGTCGGTTTCCGCGTACTCCAGGTACGTACCACCCGGTAAGGCTCGAGGTCCCAACCGTACGCGGATCCCATCCGGACGCAGCAACTGGTAGTCGGCGTCCAGCGGCAACCGGCGATCCAACAGCTCCAGCCTCTTGCCCACCACAGTGTACAGCCGCCGTCCACCCACCCGTGCGGTGGCGTACACGGGCAGCCGGTGCATCAGAGCGACGAAAATGGCTCTGCGAGCCAGATCGGACCACCCGGGATTCAATCCCGACGTGAACACGAAGACTTTTCCTTCTCCCGCGTCTCCCTCGTAGAGGAACGGGTCCCCGTTGCCGCAACGCATGATCACGTAGATTCCGGTCTCGCGCGGCACGCGAAGCCCGAAATACACCAGCGGCAACGAGACACCGGGAGTTTCGGTCACGAATACCCCGCTGAACACCGGATGCTCCCGGTCCAGCCACGCCACCGTCGTGGCCGGCGCCACTGCTCCCGGTCGACCGTACGTACCGCCGAATGCCGGGAGTTCCAGAGGCTCGAGAATTTCACTGCTCAACGCCCGGGCGTCCGTGTTTGGGCCCGGCAGAACGATCAAACACGCGCCCCCACGCACCCGGTCCAGCAATTCCTGACGAATCCCGAGACCGAGCGGGCCCGCATTGGCCAGCACCAGCGCGTCCGCCGAACGAACATCAGCCGTGCTGGCTTCGTCCGGTCGCTTCACCACTACTTCGTAGAGTCCCAGCTCACCGCCCGGCGGGGAAAGAGCGTACGCCACCGGTCTCCATTCGTCCCCGCTGGAGAGGACCAAAACGCGAAGCCTCTGCGGGATCTCCAGCGCGAACCACAGCCGGTTGTCCACCTCCAGCGCATCGTCTTCGAGCACCACCACACCGCGCTGCCAGCCGGCGCGCTGCGGCACCACGCGCAGGGTTACGGTCTCCGCCTCTCCGGGCTCCAATGTGAGGCTCTTCTGCGCCACTGGCTCCCCATTCCAGTAGAGCTGGAGCAGTCGGTCCTCCGCGGGGAGATCGCCGGTGTTCACTACCAGCACGCTCAGCTCGAGCACAGAGCCGGGCTGCAGGAGCTGACTTCCGAGGCGCACCCCCTGCACGCTCAGATTGGTCACGCTCGGCCGACTCACAGGAACCAGGTACATTTGAGCTACCCCGCGAAGCCAGCGAACCAGGGTGTCCGGGAATTCGACACGCCCGGTGAAATCCGAAACGACGTACAGCTCGTTGCGGAAACCGCGGTGCATCTCCACCCACCGCTTCGCGGCGTGCAACGCTTCGCGCAAATCGTTGTCGAAGGGGTGACTAGCTGAGGAGAGCCAGGGGGGAACAGTCTCCTCCCCTGCTGAACTCGGCTGCAGGGGATACTGGCGTAGCTCCAGTTGCCGCCCCCGTGGCAGGACCACCAAGCCGGCATCGCCAGGTTTTAGGGTGGAGGCAATCTGCTCCACCACGGCGGACGCAGCCCTGAACAGAGTGCCCTCGCTCGTCCAGACCTCTGTGCTGTACGAGTCGTCGAGAATCACGAATGCCGCGGTCCGAGAACCAGCCGCCGGAGCGGCCCCTTCCGGGACCACCGCAGGCCGCGAGGCTGCCAGAATCAGCAGTAGGACCGCGAAGGTGCGCAGTACGAGCAGCAGAATCTCCCGCAACCGCAGGCGCCGAATCTCGGAATGCTCCAGTTCTCGCAGGAAACGGAGGCTACTGAAGGGGACGACCTTGGCCCTCTGGCGGGCAAGCAGATGGATCAACGCCGGGAGGCTAACAAGGGGGAGTGCGTACAGCGCGCTCGGGTTCAGAAAAGTCACTTCCACTCCCTGCGGTGACCGACTACGTCCCGAGTTGCGTGCCCTCCCATCAGGGGATCACACCAGCGGCAGCGCATCAACGATTCCCCCGCCACCAATTGAGAATTCTCTCTTTCAAACCCGGTCCACGTCCGGACTGCAATTGTTCCACAATCGGTTCGGGGGGCTCCAGGCGCTCCCCTCGCAAGATCTTGACCTGATTGTTGTGGAACAGGTCATCGGCGTAGCCTTTGCCCATCCGTTCGGCCACCACCTGGTAGGCTCTGCTCAAGACCAGCGGCCTGCTGTTCGTGTCGTGCGCATCCGTAGCCACGAAATGCACGAGCCTGGCTTCCAAAAGCCGGATCGCCACCTCCCTCACGCGGTTCCCGAATCGCCCCGTCAGGCTGCCGGCGTTCACCTGCAATAGGGCACCGCGGCGCACGAACTCGTAGGCCTTCATCGGATCCGCCAGGATGCCCGCGTTCCTCTCAGGGTGCGCGATGATCGGCGTCTTGCCTTCCACCATCATCTCGAAGAAACGCTCGGCCGCGAAGACCGGGATCCCCTGCATCGGGAACTCCACCAGGAAGTAGCGACCGTTGTTCCCGAGCGTCGCGATCCGGTGACCCAGGTCGAGATTGGGCTCGATGTAGATCTCGGAGCCAAGGTACAGTTGCACCGGGATGTTCTTCTCGGCCGCGCTTCGCTTCAGCTCGAGGAATTTCTTGACGATCTCCTTCTCACGGGCGAATTCCAGGTTGCTCAAAATGTGAGGCGTGGCGACTACGGCCTTGATGCCGTCCTCGGCTCCAGTTTGCAGCATCTCCAGACTGGTCTCAATGGAACCGGGGCCATCATCCACCTGCGGGATGATGTGTGCGTGGATATCGATCACCAGACAGACCCCTCTGCGATTTGGCGGACGTTCGGGAAGCGCGGCGCACCCACCCCCTTCACTGCCTCACTTCACTTTCCCGCGCTGGATTGGATTTGGACTGCGGAAGTCATCTGCCGGGAGTCTTTCGCTCCACCCGGGCCCCGCACCAGCTCCTACGTGGCGCGCGATTCCCGCCAGTGCACGGCATCGGCAAATTCCCGCAGCAGCGACTGCGATCCCTTCCTCTCCAGCACGTTCCCCGTCACGATGAAGGAAGCGCCTTCCCTTACCTTGCGATGAGCCTCCTCAGGGCTTCGAATTCCGCCGCCCACAATCACCGGAATGGACACGTACTCGGCCACCTCGCGGACCATTTCGTCCGGCACGGGTCGCTCGGCCCCGCTGCCCGCCTCCAGATACACCATCTTCATCCCCAGGTACTCCGCGGCCAGCGCGTGAGCTTTGGCAATGTCTGGCTTTTCCCTCGGAATGGGCCGGGTGTCGCTCATGAATTCGGCACTCGTGGTCCTCCCGGATTCCACCAGGATGTAGCCGGTGGAGATGGGTTCAATTCTCATCTCTTTGATCAGCGGAGCCGCAATCACCTGTTGACCGATGAGATGGGCCGGATTCCGTCCGCTGATGAGCGAAAGAAACAGAATTGCGTCGGCGTCCGAGCAGACCTGATGCGTGCTGCCGGGGAAGATGATGACCGGTACCTCCGCCACGGACCGGACCGCACGGACGGCCGCGTGAAAACGATTGGTGAGCAGCAAGCTACCACCCACCAGCAACGCGTCGGCCCCGTTCGCCTGGGCTTGCTCGGCGGTCCGCATCAGGCCCTTCTCGTCGCTCTTGTCCGGATCGAGAAGCACAAGATAGCCTGCCCCCCTTGCTGCGGCCACTTGCAGAAGCCTCTCGTAGACCTTCACCCTCGTTTCCACCCGAGCTCTGATTGACAGGCCCTCTCACTTCTTGCTGACTTCGCGCACCACCTCCGGCACGGCTGCCAGTACCTGGTCCAGTTTCCCGATGTCCCGCACTCCCGCCTGAGCCATGTGGGGTCGGCCGCCCCCGCTGCCGCCGCCGATCGCCGCCACCTTCCGGATGATGTCGCTGGCGTGGATGCCCTTCTGAACCAGATCCGGTGTCACAACGCACACCAGCGACGCCTCCCGTTGATCACCGTCGCGAGCACTCCCACCCCGGAGCGGAGCTCATCGCGGAGCACGTCGGCCACTTGCTTGAGCTCGTCCACGTCCCCAGCGTCAGCCCGCTGCGCCACCACCCGGATCCCATCCACCTGCCTCGCTTGCTTAACCCACGAACGCACCTCTTCACGCCCCCCTCCGAGCCGCGCCTGACGCAGGCGCTTCTCGAGGTTGCGACGCTCTTCCAGTAGAGCCTCCACGCGCTGGCGCAGTTCCTCGCGTCCGCAGTTGAGCAGCTCTTGCAGTTCCTCCAGCCGTTTCGAATCGTCCGCTGCCAGCTTGTACGCGCGCAGGCCAGTCACGGCCTCAATGCGCCGCACGCCCGCCGCCACCGACGACTCCGACAGAATGCGGAACAAGCCGATCTCTCCCGTGGCCCGTACGTGCGTGCCGCCGCACAGCTCCCGCGAATAGTCATCCACCTCGACCATGCGGACCATGTCGCCGTACTTCTCGCCGAAAAGCGCCACCGCTCCACGCCGTCGCGCTTCGTCGAAAGGCAGAATCTCCCAGCGTACCGGGTAGTTGGCTACGATCGCCCGGTTCACCATCTCCTCGATAGCGGCCAATTCCTCAGGCTTCGGCTTCTCAAAGTGGTTGAAGTCGAAGCGCAAATAGTCGGGGTGAACCAACGAGCCCGACTGTGCCGCATGTTCCCCGAGGACCGTGCGCAGCGCCTTGTGCAGGAGGTGTGTGGCCGTGTGGTTGCGCTCGGTGGCGCGGCGCCG